>JANPFZ010000222.1:0-6703 GCA_031423655.1 Polaromonas sp. | reverse complement strand
GTGGCTGATACCTACTTTTCAGGGCTGAAGTTTGAATAATTTATCTACCGCCGATTTGCCCGCAATAAAAAAACCAGCTGCATCCAGCGCGCCAGCCAGCCCGCCACCCAGCCTGCATTTGCTAGACAAAAAAACCGCTGCGCTGGTGTTTTTGTCTTTTGCGGCGGCGTATTTTTGCTCGGCGCTGGTGCGCGCCATTACCGCTACGTTGGCGCCTGAATTAAGCCGCGAATTCTCGTTGCAGGCTGGCGACTTGGGGTTGCTGGGTGCGGGCTATTTTTTGGGTTTCGCTGCTACGCAATTGCCGCTGGGCAGCTGGCTTGACCGCTACGGCCCGAAACGCATGATCCTGTGGTTTTTAAGCCTGGCGGTGCTGGGTTGCCTGGCGTTTTCAGTGGCCGGCAGCTTTGCCTGGCTGCTGGCGGCGCGCGTGATGATTGGCATGGGTGTAGGCGCCTGCCTGATGGCGCCGCTCACCGGTTTCAGGCGCTGGTTTGATGCGGCGACCATGCTGCGCGCCAATTCCTGGATGCTGATGACCGGCTCGCTCGGCATGCTGGCCTCAACCTTGCCGGTGCAGTGGCTGATGCCACTCCTCGGCTGGCGACCGCTGTTCTGGATTCTGGCCGGGCTGATTTTGCTGTCGATGGCGGTCATTGGGTGGGTCGTTCCTGCATGGATATCGACAGTTCAAGAGGCCGGCCCCCTTGGGGGCAGAGAGTTACGAGCAGCGAACCACCGTGGGGGCACATCTCTTTTCAAGCAGGGGCCGCGGGGCTGGCTCCGCCAGACCGCAGGCGCAGCGGCCCCCTCGGGGGGCAGCGAACCACACGAAGTGGGGAGCGTGGGGGCCAGTTACAGCGAAATTTGGAGTAACCGCTTCTTCCAGAGGATGGCGCCACTGGCATTTTTCAACTACGGCGGTCTGGTCGCCGTGCAGACGCTGTGGGCCGGGCCGTGGATGGTGAAAGTGGCCGGCTACACCGCGCTGGAATCGGCTACCGGGCTTTTCTACATCAACGCCTGCATGCTGGTCACTTTCTGGGGCTGGGGGCTGCTCAACCCCAGGCTGGCGCGGCGTGGCTGGCACGCCACCCGGCTGATCGGCTGGGGTGTGCCGCTGAGTCTGCTGGCGCTGGCTGTCAATATCGCGCTGGGCGCGTCTTGCGGCTGGCTCGGCTGGGCGCTTTTTTGCATCAGCTCCAGCTTCATGGGGCTGGCCCAGCCGGCGGTTGGCATGGCTTTTCGCGCGTCACTGGCCGGCCGGGCGCTTTCGGGCTACAACCTGATCATCTTCAGCGGCATTTTTGTCGTGCAGTGGGGCATTGGCCTGCTAATCGATAGTTTTCAGGCCAGCGGCTGGGGCACAGTGGCCAGTTTTCAGGGCGCCATGGCCGTGCTTTTAATCTGCTGCGTGGCCTCATACCTCTATTTTCTCAGCGTGAAAGTTGATAATCCCGATCAATGAACGGCATTTTCATCATCGCCCACGCCCCGCTGGCTGCTGCGCTGCGGCAGTGCGTTCTGCATGTGTTTCCCGACAGCGCGCCCGGTGTGGTGTCACTCGATGTGCAGGCCAACATGCCACCCGAAGAAACACTGGCGCAGGCGCGCATCATGCTCGAGCAGCTGGGCACCCCGGACACGCTGGTGCTGGTCGACGTGTTTGGCGCCACGCCCTGCAACGTGGCGCAAAAGCTGGTCGACGGCGTTCACACCAAACTCATCACCGGCGTCAACCTGCCCATGCTGCTGCGCACGGTGTCTTATCTGCACGAACCCATCGATGCGTTGGTGGCGCGCGCTTTGGTCGGTGCCACCCAGGGCGTGATGCAGGTCGCTATCACCGCACCGCAGAATCAGACAAGAACAAGCAATGATCAAGACCAGCACGAGCATCAGCAATAAATTGGGCCTTCATGCGCGCGCCTCCGCCAAACTCACCAAACTCGCCGGCGGTTTTTCCTGCGAGGTCTGGATGAGCCGGGGCGAACGTCGCGTGAATGCCAAAAGCATCATGGGCGTGATGATGCTGGCTGCGGGTATCGGCAGTGCGGTCGAGATCGAAACGAATGGGTCCGATGAGCAGGCGGCAATGACGGCCTTGCTGGCTTTAATAAACGACAAGTTCGGAGAAGGCGAGTGATCGCCTCCCCGTTCCTCGCCAGCAGGGGCCACGGAACAGGCTTTGCCGGGCCGCAGGCACCGGGCTGCGAGACGCAGCCCTTCTGCGTGCCGGCCAAGCCTGCACTGCAGGCCTGGAGCCGCTGCACACAGCCCCCTCGGGGGGCAGGGAGTTATGCGAAGCGGACGACCGTGGGAGCCATTCCATGACCTTTTCAGTCCACGGTCTGGCCGTGTCACGCGGCATTGCCATCGGCCGCGCGGTGCTGGTGGCGTCGAGTCGTGCCGATGTCGCGCACTACTTTGTCGATGCCGAGAAAACGCCGGACGAGATCGTGCGTATTCGGGTGGCGCGCGACGAGGTGACGGAAGAAATCACCCGCTTGCAGCGCGACTTGCCGAAAGACGCGCCGCACGAAATTTCAGCGCTGCTCGACGTGCATCTGATGCTGCTGCAGGACGAGCAGCTGATCAGCGGCGTCAAGCACTGGATCACCGAGCGCCACTACAACGCCGAATGGGCGCTGACCACGCAGTACGAAATCATCGCGCGCCAGTTCGACGACATGGAAGACGAGTATTTGCGCGAACGCAAGGCGGACCTGGAGCAAATTGTCGAACGCATACTGCGCGCCATGAAGGGCGCGGCTTCACCGGTGCAGCCTTTGAAGCAAGCCGGTGCCGGTCGCAAGCAACAGCAGCAAGACCTGCTGCTCGACGACACCATGGACGTTCCGCTGGTGCTGATTGCGCATGACATTTCGCCGGCCGACATGCTGCAGTTCAAGCAAAGCCTGTTCGCCGGTTTTGCCACCGATGTAGGCGGCAAGACCTCGCACACCGCCATCGTCGCGCGCAGCATGGACATTCCCGCCGTCGTCGGTGCGCGCAGCGCCAGCCAGCTAATCGAGCAGGATGACTGGGTCATCATCGACGGCGACGCAGGTATTTTGATCGTCGATCCGTCGCCCATCATTCTGGCCGAATATGGCTTCAAGCAGCGCCAGGTCGAACTCGAACGTGAGCGCCTCAACCGCCTGCGCCACACCCCGGCGGTGACCATCGACGGGAAGCGCGTTGAGTTGCTGGCGAACATCGAACTACCCGGCGACACGGTCGGCGCCGTCAAGGCCGGTGCCGTCGGCGTGGGCCTGTTTCGCAGCGAATTTTTGTTCATGGGCCGTGAATCGAAAGGCCAGGACAAGCTGCCCGGTGAGCAAGAGCAGTACCTCGCCTACCGCGCCGCCATCGAAGGCATGCAGGGCATGCCGGTGACAATTCGCACGGTCGATATCGGCTCTGACAAGCCCCTGGACCGGCTCGCCGACAAGGCACAGGACGGTCAGCTCAACCCGGCCCTCGGCCTGCGCGCGATTCGCTGGAGCCTGGCCGACCCGCCCATGTTTTTGACGCAGCTGCGGGCAATTTTGCGCGCTGCGGTTTACGGTCCGGTGAACCTGCTGGTTCCCATGCTGTCGCAGGCCAGCGAAATCCGCCAGACCCTGTCGCTGATTGACCATGCACGGGCCGCGCTCGACAACAAAGGCATTGCCTACGGGCCGGTGCGCCTGGGCGCGATGATCGAAATTCCGGCGGCGGCGCTGACGCTGAAAATGTTTTTACGCCACTTCGATTTCCTGTCCATCGGCACCAATGATTTGATTCAGTACACGCTGGCCATCGACCGCGCCGACGAAGCCGTGGCGCATTTATACGACCCCTGCCACCCGGCAGTGCTGCAGCTGGTCGCCGCCACGATTGCCGAATGCAACGCGCAGGGCAAGGGCGTCAGCGTCTGCGGCGAGATGGCCGGCGACGTGACGATGACGCGCCTGCTGCTGGGCCTCGGCCTGCGCAGTTTTTCGATGCACCCGTCACAAATTCTGGCGGTGAAGCAGCAAATCCTGCGCGCCGACACCAGTAAACTGGCGCCCTGGGCTCAAAAGGTGCTGGCCAGCGAAGACCCGGCGAGTCTTTTGCAAGCCGCCTGACCGCTATAAAAATAGTAGTTGCTTGCGCAGATGATGCGGGGGCTTGAGGCTGATTTGATCATTGAATCGGTGCTGGCCTGCGAGGCGTGAAATCCGAACAAGTCGCAGGGTCATTTCCGCCCCTGGTGTGAATAAATTTGCTAAGCTGCGCGGGCATTTTCACAGTCATCATTCAGGAGTCATTTCATGTCGCGTCAACTTGAAAACTTGAGGCGGGTGTTTGGAAAATTACGCAGCCGTTACGGCGAAGACGACGAAATCGTCTCGCAGTTCAAGCAGGAAGTGGAGTCGCTCGAAAGCGCCGAATCCGGTTATCAGCCATGGCCTGGGGCCAGCACGCGCGGCGGGCCAGGAGACCTTGCGCAGCGCCGCCGTGAGGTCGCCTTACGCTACCCGTCCGGGCACACGGACGTGCGATGAGCGCTGCAATGCCCACAACTCATTTACCAATGCGCCGCTGGTTTGATGCGGGTATGACTACTGGTTTGGCACGCTGGATGCAGCGCAAATAGAAGCCAAAATCGCGGCGATCACCGGCGGCTTGAAGTATCCTGGCCCGCGTCGTACACGCTTGAGCGACCGGAGAGTCAGGGTGTGCGCCTAGCCACAGTGAGCGGGACACGCCCGAGCGCTCTGCAGCGCCGCTTGATCCGGCGCGTAGCCCGCTTGCCAGAGGCGCGAGCCCGGCGATTTTTATGCGCAGCAACGCTACTTTTTTAATAGCTGCTTGCGTACGTATCGCCTGGGCTAGAGACCTTTTTGTTTATAAAACCACAGCCGGGAAGCGCTTTCTGTTGCGCGGCTCATTCGTGCATGGTTTTGCCTGCGAATAACAGTGGCGGGACTTGTCCTACAGGATCACGCGGCACAGGCTGAGCAACAAGTTCCAAAACGTCGATTTTGGTAAGTCGACACTTCTGATTGAATCAAATTGTTTCCTGTTTTTACACTTCGCTTTTTTTCATCAGGAGGTCCCCATGCGATTCGATCTTTTCCGGACCCGGGCCGATGCGCACATTCGCAGAGCCCAGGAATATCTGCAGCAAGCCAACATTGCCCGCATCGAGCACCAGACGGCGGCCGAACACCATGCGGCGCTGGCAGCGATGTATGCGCAGCGCGTGGTCTGGCTGGAGCGCGAAGTGTCGGAAGCGCTGACCGGCAGCATGGCGTCGCTGCGCAGTCCGGCGACCAAACCGATGGAGCCTGTCAAGCGCTTGCCCGAATCGATTCTGGCGCTGGCCCGCTCGCAGCGCCCGAATGAAAGCGCAGCCTGAATTTCCTTGAAACTCGGATGAAGGCCGCTAACGGCGGCCTGCTGTCAATAGGTAGTCACCCGCCATGGATTTGCGGGCGCGATGCGCCTAGTATTTGAGCGGAACGGTTGGCCGGTCTGGCTCCGGCTTTTCTGCAACGACGAAATCTCCTGGAGGTGACTCATGGCGCAAAAAATGTTCGATCTGGAGGGTGGCGGCTCGGTGTTGCGGCGCAAGCTGCTTGGGGGCGCGGGCGTGGCCTTGGGTAGCGCGCTGCTTGCACCCCACTGGGCGCACGCGCAGGCTGGCCGACCGGCTGCACCGCCTAGCACCGTGACCCAGCCACCGCGTGACTTCAGCCCGAACGGCGCGCCCACCACTTACTTCACCGATCCCGATGTACTCACCGTCGAGCCTGCCTTCGACGGGCTGCGGCAACCCAATGCGCCGATACAGCGGCTGTGGACCGGCGCGCTGTGGGCTGAAGGGCCGGCCTGGAATTCGGTCGGCCGCTTCCTTGTCTGGAGTGATATCCCCAACAACCGGCAGATGCGCTGGAGCGAAGACGATGGCCATGTGAGCGTGTTCCGAACGCCGTCGAACAACAGTAACGGCAACACCTTCGACTACCAGGGGCGGCAGCTGTCCTGCGAGCACCTGACGCGCCGCGTGGTGCGCTACGAGCTCGACGGTTCGACGACGATCCTCGCGGCCATGTTTGACGGCAAGCGCCTCAACTCGCCGAACGATGTCGTGCCCCATACCGACGGCAGCTACTGGTTTACCGACCCACCCTACGGCGCGCAGTTCTACGAGGGCACGGTCGATGCGCCCGGCGGGCCGGCAAACAAAGCCGGTCGCCTGAACCCGAAGCTCGGCCAGCCGCCGGAACTTGGCTCCTTCAAGCGCGAATTGCCGACCGCCGTTTACCGGCTCGACAAGTCCGGTACGGTGACCCAGGTCGCCGGCGAAGACCTGGTACCCGACCCGAACGGCTTGTGCTTCTCGCCCGACTTCAAGAAGCTCTACATCGTCAGCACCGGCAAAGGCCCGGGTGACACGGGCGCTGGCGGCAAGGGCGACATGTATGTCTTCGATGTCGGGGCCGACAACAAACTCAGCAACGGCAAGCTCTTCAGCAGCTTCATGGTCGATGGCGTGAAGTGCGGGCCAGACGGTGTGCGCGCCGATGTGGACGGCAATCTGTGGTGCTCAAGCAATGCAGGGCGCAACGTGGGTTACAGCGGCGTGACGGTGTGGTCGCCGCAAGGTCAGCTGATCGGGCGCATCCGGCTGCCCGAAGTCTGCGGCAACGTCTGCTTTGGCGGACCC
>JANPFZ010000221.1:0-3499 GCA_031423655.1 Polaromonas sp. | reverse complement strand
AAAAAAATGGTGGCTGAACCGCAATCGGCCGTGGCATTGCGCAGGCGCTGCTTCCAGTAGCCACACAAAAAAATGGTGGCTGAACCTCTTTCGTGAAGTCGGACATGCCAAATCTGCTTCCAGTAGCCACACAAAAAAATGGTGGCTGAACCGCATAGGCGGTAAGTCGTTGATACAACTGAATTAACGAGCAGCAAGCAAGAAGAAAATGCATCACCGCCGACGGATAACAACGCAGGCGCTACGATTTTTCCAGCAAGAGCGCTTCGCCACCTGCCGTCCAGTTGACCTTGGCTGGGCCGTAGCCGCCCACACTCACCACACCCAGCAGCGTGCCGTCCTGATCCGACATCTCAAATTTGCCAGCCACTTCGCCGCAGCCGCGCGCGGTTTGCCCGCCCAGCACGGGCGAGCGGCTGAACAGGTCCAGCGCGCCTATCAATGTCGTCATGTCGCGGGCGGTTGCCTTGTCGATGATGATGCGGCTTTTTAACTCGATGCCGGCGGGCATGGCTTCGTAGCTGGTCAGGGTCTTGGTGGAGTTTTTCATGTCGCCCATCGCCAGCACCAGCGCATCGCGCTGCGATTCGGCCAGCGCCAACGCGGTTTTAAGCTCGGTCACGTCTTGCCCCGCCTTTTCAGTCTTGCGAATTTGCGAGGTCATTTTCTTGACCAGTGCCTCCGCAGCGGAGCGTTTGGAGTTGTTCGTGTTGCGGTCCACAAAGCGGTTAACCTCGTCCGGGTCCATCAATTCCAGCACGTCAGTATCACTGTCGAGGTCTTTCCGCACGCCGGCAAAGGCCTCGGGCGCGACATCGACCACCGGCATGAAGTGGCCCACCGACAGCCTTGACTTGACGCCCAGGCCGGCGCCGAACAGGTCAACGATATGGTTGTCTGCGCGTCGTTTTTTCAGGGCGACCAGATCAATTTCTTCGCTGGCTTCGCTCGCTGCGTCTTGCCCCAGCATGGCTTCATAAACCTGGTGTAGCGTCCAGGGTTTGCCGGCATCGGCAGCGGCCTGCATCAGGGGCCGAACCGCGAGGCGGGGCAACTTGCCGCGAATGGTGGTGGCCGGAATGTAGGCGGTTTTTTTGGGCTGGCCCTCACTGTCCACGCCGCGTGTCATTTTGGGGTGGCCGTCCTGGTCGGGAAGCTTGATGGAAACGGGTTGCACCGTGGTCAGCGTGGCGTTGATGATGATTTTTTTCATGTGATGCTTTCCCTTAAATAGACAACAGTGAGAAACCGAATGCTTTACCGGTGCTGCCCACGCCCGACCGTAGCGCGGCATGAAAGGCGGCAGTGTCGACGACCTTGAGCACACCGGTGAAGTCGGTGGCGTCAAGTGTGAAATTTCGGCCTGCCTGGTCTGCCACGCGGGCGATGCCGCTGGTGCAATGCACCGCGACCACCTCAAATCCGTGGCGCAGCCCCTGTTTGCCCAGCCACGCCTGCCGGGCCTCGTGGTCACCGCGCGCGGGATAGATGTGGCGGCCACGCACCTTGCTGCCCACGCAGGCGCGCAGGTTGAACAGCCGCAATTCCCCCGGCTGCACCTGGGGCAGGTCGTTGCCAGCAGCGTCCAGCGCTGCGGCGGTGCGGATGGTGAGCGTTTCACCGTTGTCGCGCCAGATATGCGGCGCGCCCTGCGTGAGTGCGGCCACTGCACGGTGGATGGGATAGCCGCTGAGGGAGCCAGGCTTTTTGATGGTGAATTCTTTCATTTGGCCGCACCTTTCACGACGGGTGGGCGCGTGGTCCAGTCTTCGGTTCTGGCGCCTGCATTGGTGCAGATGCGAACGTGGCGCTTGTCAACCGATACAAAGATGTCTTGCGCGGCGATGGGCGCCTTGTCGAACAACATAAAGATGCGTGGCTCCTGCCCATCCCATGCGGCGAGTTCGGCCGCAAAGGCCTCGAAGCGCGTCATGCGCGACTTTTGAACCACGGCTACGGCGAGGTCCAGCTGCAGGGTTGCCGAGCCGGGCCGCACAACGGCCCAACCCGACTGCATGCGGCTGACAGAGACTTTGCCTGTCATGGGATAAGACCCGCGCAGCACCTGCCCGACATCGGCCCAGTCATCGCCGGTGGGCTTGATGAAATGCCGTCCAAAGTTTTCCATGAAGAACGCGGCTGTGCTCATGCGGTCATTCCTTTGGGCACCGCACAAATGGCACGGTGCTGGGGCAGCCAGTAGGCCGGGCGCCAGGCGGCATCGGCCCGGATGGCGTTGGGGTCGCCTTGCCACATAGGGAGTGGCACCGGGCGCAGCGGCTGGCCGGCGCCATCACTGATGCCGTCCAGGTCGGACTCGATCAGTTGCCAGGCTCGAACCTGTCCGAACCCGGCAGTGCGTTTCTTGCCGATGAACTCGACCTCTTGCAGCAGGTCAAGCACTCGTTCGGCGTCTCCTTCGGCGTACCACTCAATGGCTTCCGCCACGACCGTCTGGTAGCCGTTCATGACGTTGCCAAAGTCGCCGCGGCGTGTCAGGCCGATGTGCCGGTGCGGCTGACCGTTTTTGCCTTGCTTGATGAGGCTCGGGTCCAGGTCGTGCGTGGCACGCAGCCCGGCAATCAAGCCATGTTTGCCGAACACAGGCGCGCCGACGGGATGCGCCACGCTGGCGTGGTACAGGCCGTCGCTACATCGCAAGGGAATGGCCGCGTGGGCCTTGTCCACGTCCTGCAACTCGTCAAACAGGATGGCGCCCAGCAGCCCATCAAGCGTCAGTGTGCTGATGATGGCCGGTGTGACCATATCGGCCCTGATGGTGAATTTTTCCACGGTGGTCCTCCCGAGTGCTTTATTTGTTTTGAGGCTTCGATGGTCGGTAGACCCGTGCGAGCAATGTACTTGATCAGGTTGGTGCAGTCGGCCTAAGTCGGCCGGTAGTGTGACAGCCGGTGCGATGGGATGGACTGTGCCAAACGACGTTCGGAATCGATGCGGGATCAGATGCGGGGTCGGGCATTTTTGAGGTCAGAGCCCAAATTCGCCGCGCCTTCGGCTTGCACTGCGGGTGCTGCGCAGCGAAATTGCGATCCAACCCCAAAAATCAGGTTGCAGCCGACTTTCAAAGCGTTTAAGGCCTCTAGCCTGGGCATCACGTGCATAAGCAGCTATTAAAAACGTAGCGTCTAAGGTCGCTTGCCTCAATGCCTGCAGCCCCGGCTGGCCCCCAGCAAAAAATAATTTCATCCCACTGCATCCAAAAAGCCTCGCCGCGTGTAGTACCGGCAGCAGCGCAAAAAACGCTGCCCTGTTTTCAACCACTGCCTCAACCTTTTCTGGAAAAAACCATGTCGATCAAATCTCTTTCCCTGCTGGCCACCGTGTCGGCTGTTGCCTTGCTCAGCGCCTGCGGTTCCGTGTCTCTCATGACGTCGATGAAGCCGATGGCGATGTATTCGCAAGATGCGCTGCCCGACGCCGTGAAGGTGCCGGCTGGCAATAAGGTGGCGATGGAAACCGTTGGCGTGGGCGAGATCAC
>JANPFZ010000220.1:0-8933 GCA_031423655.1 Polaromonas sp. | reverse complement strand
ACCTCAGGCGGCTTGCCGCCATCGCTGTTTTTTCCGTCACCACTGCCTCCGCCTGGGCGCAAACCATCACCATGGCCTCGACAACCTCAACCGAGCAATCGGGGCTGTTCGGCCACTTGCTGCCCGATTTCAAAAAGGCGTCGGGCATCGACATCAAGGCCGTTGCGGTCGGCACCGGGCAGGCCATCGACATGGCGCGCCGGGGCGACGCCGACGTGCTGTTCGTCCACGACCAGGCGGCCGAAGAAAAATTCGTCGCCGAGGGTGGCTCGACGAGGCGTTACCCGGTGATGTACAACGACTTCGTGCTGATCGGCCCGAAAGCCGACCCGGCCTCGGTGCGGGGCAAGGACATTGGGGAAGCACTGAAAAAGATCGCAACAAGCGGCGCACCGTTCATTTCGCGCGGCGACAAAAGCGGCACCCACGCGGCCGAGCTGCGCTACTGGGCCGTGGCTGGCGTGACCGACGCCAAAGGCAATGGCTACAAGGAATGCGGCTGCGGCATGGGGCCAGCGCTGAACATTGGCTCCTCTAGCAATGCCTATGTGCTGGCCGACCGCGGCACCTGGCTCAATTTCAAGAACCGGGGTGAGCTGGCGGTGCTGGTCGAAGGCGATACGCGGCTCTACAACCAGTACGGCGTGATGGTCGTCAACCCGGCGAAATACCCGCACCTCAAGGCCGCCGAGGCGCAGAAGTTTGTTGATTGGGTCACGTCGCCTGCCGGGCAGTCCAGCATTGCCGCTTACAAAATTGGCGGCGAGCAGCTGTTCTTCCCGAACGCGGTGAAGTGATGGCTGTGCGAGCTGCACTGCTGGCGACGGCTGGTGCGCGCTGCGGTGCGGTTGCCGTTTGAGCGCTGAAGTGCTGTCGTCCACAGCAGCGCCTAACAGATGATCGCGCTACCCTGATTTTTAAACGGCACAAAAAAAAGCCGCCAGCACACAACCCTCGTGCGCTGGCGGCTTGCGTGAACCGCTCCCGTGACAACTGGTTTAACGGGCCTGAATACGCCTTAACGCGCCTTGCCGCGCCGGAACAAATTGACGATGGCCAGCAATATGATGGCGCCGACCAGCGACACCAGCATGGCGCCCAGGCTGAAAGCGTTCTGGTTGATGGACGGAACGCCCACCAGCGGCGAGATCAACAGGCCGCCCAGGAATGCACCGACGATGCCGACGATGACGTTGAGAACGATACCTTGCTGCGCATCGGTCTTCATCACCATGCTGGCAACCCATCCGATGAGTCCGCCGACTACAAGCCAAATTAAAAAGTTCATCTGAGCCCCCTTGATTAGATTAACGATGGCTGACACGGCTTGCCGTAGTTAGCACTGCAAAAAACGCGCTTGAGGATTCAGGCCGCGTTATTTGTCAGCAACTCATGATGCGGTTTGCAGCAAAAAAACATGTAGGTAAAAATCTTCCCTGCGGGTCGGCAAGTGTCGGTTGCGGTGGCGGGGAAACCGCTATAACTTCAGGAGCTTATTACGCCTTGATGGCGGGGGCTACAGGCCGATTTGGCCCTTGGTCTGTGCTTGCGCCCGCAGCACCCCTTTCCTTGCCGGGGGAAGGTTGATATTAAAGGGACGGAACCATACCAGCCAGGCTTTATGTGCGCTAGCGAACAGACAAATTATCGGTTTTTGAATAGTTTGCTGAGATGCTCCACGACTTTCTGAAAAATCATCGCGCTGACCTGATTGCCCGCTGCAGGCACAGCGCCGCACAGCGGTCTTCACCTGGCGAATTGGGCCTGGAAACACAGTTTGGAATTCCTGTGTTTCTTGAGCAACTCATCGAAATACTGGAAGCTGAATACAGGGCCGAATTCAGTCAGGTCGAAGATATTTCTGGCCAGAAGGGGGGGACATCAAGAAAGTCGCCGATTGGCTCGGCCGGGTCGGAGCACGGGCGCGAGCTGTCCCGGCAGGGGCTGTCGGTCGAGCAGGTGGTGCATGAATACGGCGACCTGTGTCAGGCCATTACCAGCCTGGCGCTCGAACTCGATGCGCCCATTGAAACCATAGAGTTCAAGACGCTGAACCTCTGCCTGGACAATGTGATTGCTGATGCCGTGACGGAATTTTCTTATCAGCGCGAACTCATCAACGCTGACCGCGAAACGCAGGCGCTGAACCAGCGGATGGGTTTTTTGGCGCATGAACTGCGCAACCACATCAACACCGCCACGCTGGCGCTGCGCGTCATCAAGTCGGGCCAGGCCGGCTTTGCCGGGGCCATGGGGGGCGTGCTGGACCGAAGCCTGATTGGCCTGCGCACTTTGGTTGACCAGTCTCTGGCCGAGGTGCGAATGACGCCTGGCATGGCGACCCCGCATCAGGTCATCTCGGTCGCCGCCCTGTTTGCCGAGCTGCTGCTTTCGACGTCGCTTGAGGCGCAGTCCCGGGGCTGTCAGTTAAAAACTTCGACCGTCGATGACAGCCTGGCTGTGGTGGCTGACCGGGACCTGCTGCTGGCCGCGATTGGCAACCTGCTGCAAAACGCCTTCAAGTTCACGCAACACGGCACGCGGGTCATGCTCTCGGCCCACACCGAGGGCGACCATATTCACATCGAGGTACAAGACCATTGCGGCGGACTTGGCCCGCGTAAGCATGAAGATCTTTTTCAGCCGTTCAGCCAGTATGGAACCGACCGAACCGGCGTCGGCCTGGGCCTCTCCATTTCCCGGCGCAGCGTGGAAGCCAGCCACGGCACCTTGAGCGTGCGCGACCTGCCCGGGTCAGGGTGTGTTTTCTCCATCCGCTTGCCGATGCATTTGCTTCCGGCGTCATCTTGACGATGCCGCCGCGGCGTCAGCCACTCGGTCAGCGCGCGTCGATATCGTTCAACAAGGCCAGCAACCGGTCCGGGTCCACCGGCTTTTCGACGTGGTGGTTAAAGCCCGCCGCCTTCGATCTTTCGCGGTCTTGCGGCTGGCCGTAGCCGGTCAGTGCAATCAAGGTGGCGCCAGCCGTTTCGGGTGCGGCGCGAAGCCTGCGGGCCAATTCATACCCATCCATGCCAGGCAGACCGATGTCGAGCACAAAAGCCTGCGGCGGATTTGATGCCGCAGCCAGCACGGCCAGCGCCTGTTCGGCCGAGTGCGCCACTGAAACCGCATGACCATCGATTTCCAGCAACATGGCCACCGTCGTGGCGGCATCAACGTTGTCATCAACCACCATGATGTGCAGGGCCTGCGCCTGGCGGTCCACCTCAGGCGGCGGCAACGGCGGGGCCGCTTGCGCAGCTTCATCGAGCAGCGGCAAAAGCACCGTGAGTTCGCTGCCTCTGCCTGGCCCGTCGCTGCGTGCTGTGACGCTGCCGCCGTGCAGGCCCACCAGATTTTTAACCAGCGACAAGCCCAGCCCCAGACCGCCCTGGGCTCGGTCTGGCGTGCGCTCGGCCTGCGTGAAAATGTCAAAGATATGCGGCAGCAGGCTCTCGCTCATGCCAACACCGTTGTCACGCACCACCACCCGGGCCTGAGCGTTCGCCAGCGACAGTTCAAGCGCGATTTTTCCGCCCGCCGGTGTGTACTTGGCGGCGTTGGTCAGGATATTGCTAAACACCTGCACCAGCCGCACCCGGTCGCCTCGCACAGGCAGGGCATAGCCGGCCACCTGGATGGAAAACGCATGGTTCTGTTTTTCCATCAGCGAGCGCACCTGTTCGACGGCGCTGGCCAGCACGTCCTTCAGGTCCAGGGCCTCGAAGTCCAGTGTCACCAGGCCTTTGTTGATGCGCGACACATCGAGCAAATCGTCAATCAGGCTGGTCATGTGCTCGGCCTGGCGCATCACAATCGCGCTCATTTCCAGCCGTTTGCCTTGATCAATGCCAGGTTGGCTCAGGATTCTGGCGGCCATGGTGATGGGTGCCAGCGGATTGCGCAGTTCGTGCGCCAGCATGGCCAGAAATTCGTCTTTGCGTCGGTCGCCCTCACGCAACTTTTCTTCGGCCTGCCTTTGTGCCGTGGCGTCACTGAACACACCGACATGTCGCACCAAAGCACCGCCCTCGTTGCTGTGGCAGATGCTCGAACTGCCGACATGACGCACCGAGCCATCGGGCAGCTGAATGCGGTATTCCGTGCTGAGCCGCCGATCTACCTTGAATGAAGTCCTGATCTCATCGCGAACCCGTTGAATGTCGGCCGGCACGATGCGACTGAAAAAATCATCGGCCACGTGGCCCTGCGTCTCGTCGAAACCAAATATCTCGCGGGTGCGCGGCGAACACTCCACGCGATTGCCGGCGACGTTCCATTCAAACGTGCCCAGCTGCGAGATGCGCAAGGCGTTCTCGGCGCGTATCTGGCTGACGCGTACGGCCTCCACGGCGGCGTTGCGCTCGGTCACGTCGCGGAAGAACGTGGCGAGGCCGCCATCGAGCATCGGGTAGGCTGTGATCGCCAGCGACGCCGTATGCCCATCGCTGAAATTAATTTCCTGCTCAAAGGTATCTGCTACCCGCATGGCCATCACGTGTTTGTAGACGGTTTCAAATTCGGTGCCCAACAACTCGGGGAAAACTTCCCAAATGATCTTGCCAATTACCTCCAGATTTGTGAGCCTGCCGATGCGCACCCCTTCCGCATTCATTTGCGTGATGCGCCAGTCACTGTCGATCAGCGTGAAGCCTTCGGTCATGGTGTCAAAAATATGCTGGCTCTTGTCGCGCTCGGCACGCAGCTCGGCCTGCGCGCGGACGCTTTCGGCGGCGGCCCAGGTTCGCTCGGCAACGTCTTTCACCAGGTCAATCTCGGCGTCGGTCCAGCGTCGCGGCAAGGCATGATTCAGTGAAAATACCACGGTCAGCGCACCGGACTTGACCAGAGGAACAGCCATGTCTGCGCGTATGCCGAGTTGGGCGTAAGCGGCGGCATGCTGCGCTGTTCGGGGGTCCAGCGTCACGTCATGGTTGGCCAGAACCTGGCCAGATCGCAGCGAAGCAAGATGCTCAGGTCCGAAATCATTCAAGGTGCGGGTTACGCCGGCAATGCTAGTCTGTGAGCCATCCGTCCAGTCGCTGCGGATAAAAAAGGTGTTGTTGGCCTCATTGATTTCACTGAACACCACCCGCGACACGGCCAACTGCTTTCCGAGCAGCTCACAGGCAGCGGCCGTGACTTCTTCCGGCGTCGTGAGAGGGCGCAAGCGATCAGCCAGGGCGAGCTGAAACGCCTGCCGGGCCTCGGCGGCCTGCAGGCGCTGCAGGTTGCTGTCCAATTTCAGTCGTGCATGGTGGTGTTCGGTCACGTCGCTGCCGCTGACAAAAATACCGCACACCTGACCTTGCGCGTCTTTAATCGGCTGGTAGACAAAGTCCAGATACCGTTCAACCGGTGGACTGTTTAGAGGCGCAGCAGGCATAACAAACGAAACCAACCGGTTGGACGCGACAAATGTTTCGCCGGACCGGTAGACGCCATCAAGCAGTTTGATCAATCCCTGCGCCTCTACTTCAGGCAGCGCCTGCAGCATTGACTTGCCCACTACGTCGCGGCCAGAAACCAGACGCCTGCCTGCGGCGTTGGCGATCTCGCACACATGCTCCGGGCCCTTCAACACCAACATAAAGTTGGGTGCCTGCTCGAACATCTGCCTGAGCTGATCGTCGGCAAAGCGGGTGGCTTCCAGCAGCGACCGGTTTTCGCGTTCCATCAGGATGCGCTGCGTCGTCTCCACCGCGATAACGGACACGCCGCAAACCGCGCCGCCTTCATCGCGCAAGGCGGCGTACGTCACGGTGAAATAGCGCGTCTCTGGCACCCCTGACGGCTCGATGATGTATTGCTGGTCTTGCAGGTGAACCGGCTTTCCGGCGTCCATCACGTGGCAAAAGATGGGCTGGTTAAAGTCCCAGACTTCAGGCCAGCACACGCGGGTAGCCTGGCCCAGTGCAAGTGGGTGGCGCAGACCCAGAAAGGGCCGGTACGCGTCGTTGTAAATCTGAATCAGCTCTGGCCCCCACATCACCAGACTCGGCAGGGGGGAGTCCAGCGCCGTGGTGACGGCAATGCGCAGGCTGGCCGGCCAATGATGGCTGGGGCCTAACGGTGTCAGCGCCCAATCGGTTTGGCGAATGGCGTTGGCCATCTCGCCGCCCTCCCGCGGCCAGGTGTTGGAAGAATTGGGCAACTGCATATCGAACGCCTTGAATCGGCCGGTGGAGGCTTTCAGGCACTCTAGCAGAACGGTCTGATTTTTGAGGCCGCTTCTCTCCCCGCAGAGCAGAAGGCTCACACCGTCGTCCTGCACTTCAACGGCAACAGGGCCAGACACATCACTGGCGGCAGGCCGCGCTAGAACTGCTCTACGCAAGCCGGCAATGCGAGCAAGCCTGCGAGATTGTCAGGGGACACGATTCGCAGCTTGTCACCCACCAAGGCGTCCCGGCGTTTCCTAGCGGCAGCAAGCGTCGGCATTTGAAAAGCAGGCTGACCGCAAACCGTCATCAACCAGGAGCCTCCCGACACAGGCACCGCCGCCTGAAAGGGTTTCACCTGCGGAAATGCGGCCCGCAACTGCGACAGCAGGTGCCGTACTTTCTCAGGCTGCGCCCAAGCACAGATACGGCTTGAGGGGCGAAATGCGACGGCCTGATTTCACGATGCAAACACGACCTATCGTCCCGAGCGCAGACCCCGCCCAAAAGGAAAATATTTGAGCACCCTGGCGATACCGCCTTGCCCACTTGCCGCCCGCCCTGCCAAAGCGGTCCCCGCCATCATGCCTGCCGTACGCAGCAGCATGGAGGGATGCTTGCGCGTCAACCACCATGCGGCCAGTCCAGCACCCAGCGTGAGCCAGTGATTTCCCGGCTGATCCGCGGGTGCAGCATCGTAATTTTTCATTGCTTTCGGCATATTTTCTTTTTTCATGGTGGATTAAAAGGAGCGTGCATGTGCATGTTGAAGTTGCGCGTACACATGGTCAGGATCATTGCCACCGATCTGCACTGCATCTTTGATGCTTTGCTCGGTCACGTTGAAATGGCGTGCCCACACACTGAGTGCGTAGGCATCGTGTATGGCCACGTGGTCTGGCAACAGGGCAACGGGACGCTCGGTGAATTTCATGGGAGTTTCCAAAAAAAATGGTGACTAGTGACGCTCTGTTCACGCCAGCTGACCAGGTGTGTTTCAAGCTCGATTTAACGGCCTGATTGAGATCATCGAATCTCAAAGTGACACTGCACAGTCGATTGCGCCGAAAACAATGTAAGACGTTTTCGCATCGGGCAACAAGCGCTTGTCTGCTGTCAATCAACTGTCCCTGCAAGCCACCAAAAACGGCAAAGACCTGAAAAAGCCTGGCTTACTTGTGCGCTGCCTGAACAAGACCGAGGCCTACACGGCCAGTCGCTCTACACCTAGCTTCGCTAAGCTGACGACCCCTAGCATGGCTACTCGTCGTCATATTTAACTGTCTGAAAAGGAACACCATGTCAAAAATCACTACGCTTCAAGAACTTTATGTGGATGAGCTGAAGGACCTTTGGTCTGCCAACGATCAGATGATTAAAGCGCTCAAAAAAATCGCACCCCAAGCTGAAAATCCCAAGCTTAAAAGCATGCTTGAGGCGTCAGGTGCCGGGATTGCAAAACATACCGAAGTTTTGAAGACGCTGATTGAGGCTCAAGACGAAAAACTCAAGAAAGAGCATTGCAAGGGTATGGAGGGTTTGGTATCTGAGGCGATCAAGCACACGGTTGAGGAAGCACCTGAGCGTGGCCCTGTCCTTGACGCCTCCATCATTGGCCAGTACCAGCGAATGACGCATTACGGTATCACGGGATTCGGAACGGTCGCAGCGTTTGCCAAGGCTTTGAAGCTGGGCGGTGATCGGGCCAAGTTGGATGCTGCTGTGAAAGACATGTACAACGCCGATGAGCTGATGACCGAATTGGCGGAGTCCGCTGTCAACGCAGAAGCTGTGAAGTAGTTATCGTGCTCTCACCCTGACCCGCAAGGGGAGGAGGGGATAAGACCTAAACCAGGTATCACTTACCGTCTACGCCACTTCCGTTAGCGCCGGTGGCGACTGCGGAAACTCGATTCGAAGGGTAGAACCTCGACCCGGGATGCTCAGCACACTCATCGAGCCGCCCAGTGACTCGGCACGAAACTGCATGCCCGTCAGACCATGGTGACCGGCGCGCGAGGCCAGCGCGTCAAAGCCCACCCCGTCGTCCTGCACCTCAACGGCGACATGCCCCGCAACAACGGTCAGCGCCACCGTCACCTGGGTGGCCGACGCGTATTTGCCAATGTTGGTCAGTGCCTCCTGCACAAACCGGTAAACCGCCAGTTGCGCCGGGTCTGCCAGTTGAAAGCTGGCCATCGTCAAGCGAACCGGGACGGCCAGCGTTTCGCTCATGTCATTACAAAGGTTTTCCAGTGCAATCTTGAGCCCGAAGTGCGTCAGCGACGACGGCGACAGGTCTTCGATGATGCGGCGCTTCAGCGCGATGCCCTGGTCGAGCGTCTGTATGACGCGCGCCAGGGCCAACAGAATTTCGGGGTGCCCGTCGGCCTTGTTGCGGGCGCGGGCAATTTCGAGTTTGCTCACCGTCAGCACAGCGCCCAATTCGTCGTGCAGCTCACGGGCCACGTTGGCCCGCTCGTCTTCGCGCACAGACTGGAAGTGCTTCGCCAGCTCGGTCAGGCGAGCAGTGCGAAGCTGCACTTCGATCTTCAGGCGCCCGCGCTCTTCGCTGCGCTCGCGGTTCTGTCGGCGCATCTGCCAGAGAAATAAAAATAGGCTGGCCAAGCTGATCAGCGTCAATGATCCAACGGCCACCCGATTGGCAAGCAGGGCGTCGTAGATTGACACGCGCGCAATCTGCTGCATGGCGGAGGCCTTTTTCAGATGCCCATGGAGGGTGTCGCGAAGTTCAGCAAGTTCCGCTAG
>JANPFZ010000219.1:0-9380 GCA_031423655.1 Polaromonas sp. | reverse complement strand
GCGCACTGCGCCAGATGAATCGCGCCCTGGGTGACGCTGAGCCAGGCCAGGCCGCAGCGGTTGCGCGCGCCCTGGTGTACGGCCAGCAAAATCGATTCGGTCTTGTCGCCGAGCAGTCCCGAGTCGGTCAGCGTGCCGGGCGTGACGACGCGCACCACCTTGCGCTCAACCGGGCCCTTGCTGGTGGCCACGTCGCCGACCTGCTCGCAAATGGCGACCGACTCGCCCAGCTTGATCAGCTTGGCCAGATAGCCTTCAAGCGAATGAAACGGCACGCCCGCCATCGGAATCGGCTCGCCGTTGGAGGCGCCACGTTTCGTCAGCGTGATGTCGAGCAGGCGAGCGGCCTTTTCAGCATCACCAAAAAATACCTCGTAAAAGTCGCCCATGCGGTAGAGCAGCAACGTATCGGGGTAGCCGGCCTTGAGGGCCAGGTACTGGACCATCATGGGCGTATGACCTCCTCTGGGCACAGGCGCAGCGGGCGTCCTGGGCGTCTCAGGAGTCATGGAATCGCCGGGCGAAAGGTCACCGTCAAAAGTCACCGTCATTCATCTGCATGGTTGATTTCCCGTGGCTGGACGGGAATGGGTTTGAAAAGTGGATGGGTTGTCAGGGAAGCACTGAACAAATCCCTCGCAGCCCGCGATTCCCCGGACTCGCGAATTTGCGGGGATTTGTTCAACGCTGCCGTAACCTGTCGGATTATCCGTCGCCGGCGATCAGGGCCTGGCGGGTAGCGATGGGGTGCAGCCACGCGACCCGCTGGCATTCTTTTTGCATTTCAACTGGATGAGTAGCTTGCTCGCTACCACGGTTGATGCAAATACTTGACGGCGGTCAATGCGTCAGGCTGGCGGTCAGGTATCTTCGAAGGCTTGCAGGCCAGGGGCAAACCCCGGCCCGGTACGTCTTTTTCAGGTTGGTGTTTTGTTTAGGAAATTCAATGACATGGTCCGTCGTTGCACGGTCTGACAGCGGCGACTTCGGTGTAGCCGTGGCGAGCCGGTTCTTTGCTGTGGGCGCTCTGTGTCCGTATGCAAGAAGCGGCGTGGGCGCACTTTGCACGCAGGCGCTCGTCAATCCGCTGCTGGCCGAACCTGCGCTCGACGGCATGGCTGGAGGGCACGAGCCGATGGGGCTACTGTCCGCGATCATGGGGGCAGACGCCGGTCGGTCGCAGCGCCAGATTCACCTGATCGACGCCATGAACCGCGGTGCGGCCTACACCGGCGCGGATTGCGTCGATTGGTGCGGGCACACGCTGCGCACCGGTTTTTCGGTGGCCGGCAACATGTTGGCCGGGCCGCAGGTAATTGAAGCCACAGCCGACGCCTACGAATCCGGTGCCTCGTTGCCGTTTGCCCAAAGGCTGATAGCGGCGATGCTGGCGGGCGAGGCGGCTGGTGGCGACAAGCGCGGAAAGCAGGCCGCAGCCCTCATGATCTACAGCGGCCAGAATTACCCGACGCTGGATATCCGGGTCGATGATCATGCCGATCCTTTGGCGGAGTTGCGCCGTTTGTATGACGTAAGTCTGCAGCGCTTCCAGCCCTTCGTCACCTGCCTGCCGAGCCGCGAACGCCCGGCCGGTGTCATTGATCGCGCAGTGATCGACGCCACCATCGAGCGGTTTCAGCGCGAACGTCGAGCCAGTGAGGGAACGCACGAATGAGCGCCTTGCTGGAAGTACGCGGTCTGACGACCTGCTTCAAGGTAGAGGGCGGCGAATTCACCGCAGTCGACGGGATTAGTTTTTCGGTGCATGCGGGGCGCACGCTGGGCATCGTCGGCGAATCGGGCTGCGGCAAGAGCGTGACGTCGCTGTCGATCATGGGCTTGTTGCCGAAAGGGCAGGGGCGCATTAACGGCGGATCGGTTCATTTCGACGGTGTCGATCTGGCGCAGCTGTCGCCTGACGCCATGCGTGCGCTGCGCGGCAACAGGATCGCAATGATTTTCCAGGAGCCGATGACGTCGCTGAACCCGGCCTTCACTGTCGGCGACCAACTGATCGAAGGCATACGCTGCCATACCGACCTGGGGTACGCCGAGGCACGCAGCCGTGCCATCGACATGCTCAGGCGCGTGCGCATACCGCTGCCAGAACAACGCATCGACGAGTATCCGCACAAGCTGTCGGGCGGCATGCGCCAGCGGGTGATGATCGCGATGGCGCTGTCGAGCCAGCCGAGTTTGCTGATAGCCGACGAGCCGACCACAGCGCTGGACGTGACGATTCAGGCGCAGGTGCTGGAGTTGATGCGCACGCTGCGGGAAGAAACCGGCACGGCCATCATGCTGATCACGCACGACCTCGGCGTGATTGCCGAGCTGGCCGATGATGTTGTCGTGATGTATGCGGGCCGCATCGTTGAGCGGGCGCCGGTCGCGCGCCTGTTTGCCGAGCCGCAGCATCCGTACACCATCGGCCTGCTGGGCTCGATTCCCAAACTGCATCTGGCGCAAGACCGGCTGGCCGCGATTGAAGGCCAGGTGCCGACGCCCATGAGTGTGAAGCAGGGTTGCCGTTTCGCACCGCGATGCCCATTCGCTGATGCGCAGTGCCGTACAGCCCAGCCGCCGCTTCGGCAAGTGGGCGAAGGCCAGGAGGCCGCGTGTTTCAAGGCGCCTCTCGATGGGTTGCTGGAGAAAGCTGCGTGAACCCATTGCCTCCGGTACCGCTGCTGCGGGTTGAAAACCTCGTCAAGCATTTTCCGATACAGAAAAACCTGTTTCGAAGGAGCGACTCGGTTGTACATGCGGTCGATGGACTCAGTTTCGAGCTGGCGGCTGGCGACACGATGGCGCTGGTCGGCGAATCCGGCTGTGGCAAATCGACAGCGGGCCGCCTGGTGCTGCGGCTGCTTGAGGCCACTTCAGGTAAGGTCTGGTTTGCTGGTGAAAACCTGATGGACCTGGGCCCGCAGGCGATGCGTGAGCGCCGCCGTGACCTGCAGATGATTTTTCAAGACCCTTATTCGTCGCTCAACCCGCGCATGACGGTACAGCAGACGCTGACCGAGCCGCTGGGACTGCACGGCCTGGCCCGAGGCCGACACCGCGAGCGCGCCGCCGAGTTGCTCGAACTGGTCGGCCTGGCGCCACAATACCTGCAGCGCTACCCGCATGAATTTTCGGGCGGTCAACGGCAGCGCATCGGCATTGCACGGGCTCTGGCCGTTGAGCCCAAGCTGATCGTCTGCGACGAGCCGGTCTCGGCGCTGGATGTCTCGATCCAGGCGCAGGTCGTCAACCTGATGCAGGACCTGCAGCGCCGGCTGGGGTTGTCATATGTTTTTATCGCTCACGACCTGGCGGTGGTCAAGCACATCGCGTCGCATGTGGCGGTGATGTATCTGGGGCAGATTGTGGAATACGCTGACAAAGCCAGCCTTTTTGACGGGCCGCGCCACCCGTACACACAGGCGCTGCTCTCGGCCATTCCGCTGCCTGAGCCCGGGCTCAAGCGCCATCGCACGGTGCTGCAGGGCGACGTGCCGAACCCGGTCAACCCGCCTTCAGGCTGCCGTTTTCACACGCGCTGCCCGCATGCGCGGCCGCGCTGCTCCGAAGAAACGCCGCTGCTGTCGGACGAGGGTGGGCACAGCGTGGCGTGCCATTTCTGGAAAGAAATCAGGACCGCCTCGCCAGCCGCCTTGCTCACTCATCAGCCGGTACAAAACCTGCGGCTGGAGCGCTTGCAGGCTGCGTTTCGGCCGAAAGTCGAAGCCGGCGTAGCATGAGGAGTTTCCCACTTGAGATGTTAGGTGACGCTATTAAATTAGTAGCTGCTTACTCTGGTAAATATTGGGCTAATGGCACTTTTCTCTTAAAAAATAGTGTTTGGAAAGTAGTCCGCCCTTCGATAAGCCCACTTCAGTGTTCAGTCAACCATGAGAGCCAACGCCATGAGAAAAACCACCTCGTCTCTTCATCGATTTAACCGACTCACATCCCGATGGGGCGCCGCATTCGCGCTCGCGTCGGGCGTGATAGCCGCGGGCGCGCAGGCGCAAACGCTGCGCGTTGGCCTGGCCGAGGACCCGGATGTGCTGGATCCGACCATGGCCCGTACTTTTGTCGGCCGCATCGTATTTGCATCGCTGTGCGACAAGCTGATCGACATCGACGACAAGCTCAATTTTGTGCCACAACTGGCAACGTCCTGGGTCTGGTCGCCTGACAACAAGATTCTGATCATGAAGCTTAGGCCCGGCGTGACTTTTCACGATGGCGAAAAGTTCGATGCGGCTGCAGTGAAATTCAATATTGAGCGGCACAAGACCCTCGCCGGTTCGAACCGTCGGGGTGAACTCACGCCAGTCGCCAGTGTTGACGCGCTCGATGAGCTGACCGTGCGGCTCACCATGTCGGCGCCGTTCGCGCCCTTGCTGGCCGTGCTGGCTGACCGCGCCGGCATGATGGTGTCGCCCAAGGCGGCGCAGGAAAACCCCACCGGTTTCGGCAGCAAGCCGGTGTGTTCGGGTCCGTTCAAATTTGCCGAGCGCGTGGCGCAGGACCGTATCGTGCTGGAGCGCTACGCCAACTACTGGAACAAGACCGAAATTCATTTCGACAAGGTCGTGTTTCAGCCGATTGTGGACGCGACCGTGCGGCTGGCCAACCTGCGGTCGGGCCAGCTTGACCTTATCGAGCGTGTGGCGCCATCGGACATTCCACAGATCAAGTCAGACAGCCGTTTTCAGATTGCGCGTATTACCGAGTTGGGCTATCAGGGCATCACGCTCAACACCGGCAAGAGCGATCAGGCTCAGAAAAGCGCAATTGGCCGCGACCCGCGTGTGCGCGAAGCCTTCGAGCTGTCACTTGACCGTGCTGGCATCGTTCAGGTAGCCATGGATGGCGAGGCCGCCGTCGGCAACCAATGGGTGCCGCCCAACAGTTCGTACTACGTCAAAAGCGTGCCGGTCCCCAAGCGCAACGTGGCCCGCGCCAAGGCGCTGCTGAAAGAAGCCGGTATTACCAACCCCGTCGTCACGCTGATGACGGCGACGACATCGGACGCGCAGCGCATCGCGCAGGTGGTGCAGGCCATGGCCAAGGAGTCCGGGTTCGAGGTAAAGATCCAGTCAACCGAATTCGCCACCTCGCTCAATCTGGCGGACAAGGGGCAGTTCGACGCTTACATTCTGGCCTGGAGCGGCCGCGCCGACCCGGACGGCAACCTGTTCAGCTTCTACGGTTGCAAGCAGCCGCTGAACTACTCGGGTTATTGCAAGCCCGAGATTGATGAGTTGCTGAACCGTTCACGTAGCACACGCGACCCGGCCGAGCGTGCCAAGCTGTTCGAACAGATTGCAGCGCAGATCAATAAAGACCGGCCCATCGTCTACCTGTTCCACCGCAATTGGATTTGGGCCTACAACAAGAAACTGACCGGCGTGCGCGCCATTCCCGATGGGCTGATGCGCGTCCAGGGTCTTCAGTTCAAGTAAACCGCAATCACGCTGGCCCATAGGGCCGGCGTGCCTGCTTTCGGTACCCCCAATGCTCAGTTATCTCGTCAAGCGGCTGTTCACCCTGGTGCCCACGGTGTTTTTTGTCACGGTCATTATTTTTGGACTGCAGCAACTGCTGCCTGGGGACCCGGCCACCATGTTGGCGGGCGAAGACCAGGACCCGACCGTCATCGCCTACCTGCAAAAAAAGATGCACCTCGACGAACCGCTTCCGGTTCGCTATGCGTATTGGATAGGCGGCGTGCTGCAGGGTGATCTGGGCGAATCGCTGCGCATCCAGAAGCCGGTCTTGGAGTTGATTCAGGAAAAACTTCCGGTCACGCTGGAACTCGCCGGGCTGGCCATGCTGATTGCGCTGGTGATCGGCATTCCGGCTGGCATTATCTCGGCTGTGGCCAAAGATTCGGTGTGGGACTACGCAGCCAATGTGGTCGCGCTGTGGGGCTTGTCGACGCCCAATTTCTGGCTCGGTATTTTGTTGATCCTGCTATTTTCGGTGTCGCTGGGCTGGTTGCCGGCGTCGGGCTACGTCAGCCCGTTCGAAGACCTCAAAGCCAATCTGGCCGCGATGATCATGCCGGCCTTCGTGCTCGGCAATGCGATTGCCGCCGTTCTGATGCGCCACACACGCAGCGCGATGCTGCAGGTTTTGAATGCCGACTACGTGCGCACCGCCCGCGCGAAGGGCCTGCGCGAACGCACGGTGGTGCTCAAGCATGCGCTGCGCAATGCGCTGACGCCCATCATCACGCTGGGCGCGCTCGAGTTTGGTACCTTGCTGTCGGGTGCGGTGCTGACGGAGCAGGTGTTTTCCATTCCGGGGTTCGGAAAACTGATTGTTGACGCCGTTTTCAACCGCGACTATGCGGTGGTGCAGGGGGTGGTGCTGTTCACATCGACGGTCTATATCCTGCTCAATCTGCTGGCCGATCTGGCCTATTTTCTGGTCAACCCGCGGTTGCGAGGCTAGCGATGAGTGCCATTCCTGCTGCCATCGTCACACCCGCCCCGCCACCGGAGTTTTCACCGGCTCGGCGAGCGCTGTTGCGGCTGCTGCGCCGGCGTGGTGCCATGCTCGGTTTGCTGATTGTTTTTTTATTCGTGATGCTGGCGCTTTTCGCACCCTTCATCTCGCCGCTGGACCCGCTGGAAACCAGCTGGGGCGCGGTGCGCAAGGCGCCGGGTGCGCCGTATTTTTTCGGCACCGACGAAATCGGCCGCGACGTGTTGTCGCGTGTGATCTGGGGCGCACGGGCTTCGCTGCAGGCGGGTCTGGTGTCGGTCTGCATCGCCATGGCACTCGGCGTGCCGATCGGGCTGCTGGCAGGTTATGCCGGCGGGTGGATCGACGGTTTGATCTCACGCTTCACCGACGCCATGCTGGCCGTGCCTTTTCTGATTCTGGCAATCGCGTTAGCGGCTTTCCTCGGCCCCAGTTTGACCAACGCGATGATTGCCATCGGCGTATCGTCCACACCGATTTTCGTCCGTCTGACGCGCGGCCAGGTGCTGGCGGTGAAGGTTGAAGATTTTGTCGAGGCGGCGCGGGCTGTAGGTAATCCCCATTGGCGCATCGCGCTGCGGCATATCCTGCCGAACATTTTGCCGCCGCTCATCGTGCAGGCCACGCTGGCCATTGCGGCAGCGATCATCGCCGAGGCAAGTCTGTCCTTTCTGGGCCTGGGCCAGCAGCCGCCGGCGCCAAGCTGGGGCAGCATGCTCAACACTGCAAAGAACTATGTCGACAACGCGCCCTGGATGGCAATCTGGCCGGGGTTGTCGATCTTTTTTCTGGTGCTGTCCTTCAACCTGCTGGGTGACGGTCTGCGCGACGCGCTCGATCCGCGCCACAAATAAAACAATTTCAAGCCATGAAAAACATCTTGTCTTTTGACGCCCATCACCATCCCTATGCCTCCCGCCGCAATGTGGTCTACGCGCGCAAGGGCATGGTCGCTACCTCGCAGCCGATGGCGGCGCAGGCCGGCCTGCAAATCCTGCAGGCTGGCGGCAATGCCATCGACGCGGCGATTGCGGCTGCGGCTGCGCTTAGCGTGTTGGAACCGACGGCCAATGGCATCGGCGGCGATGCGTTCGCGCTGGTCTGGCATGGCGGAAAATTGCATGGCCTGAACGCCAGCGGACCGGCAGCGGCGGGCGCCACCCTTCAGCGCATGTCAGCACTCGGACACAAGGAAATGCCGAAGTACGGGCCGCTCTCGGTCACGGTGCCGGGCACGCCGGCGGCCTGGGTTGCGCTGGCCCAACGGTTCGGCCGGCTGCCCTTGATGCAATCGATGGCTGCGGCGATCGACTATGCGCGGGGGGGCTTCGCGGTGTCGCCCACGGTGGCGTATGCGTGGCAGCAGGCGACGCTGCTTTTCCGCAAGACCTTGACCGAGCCGCATTTCAAACCGTGGTTCGATACCTTCGCGCCCGAGCGCGCGCCGCTGGCCGGGGAAATCTGGCGGTTCCCGGGTCATGCCGATACGTTGCAATCGATCGCCGAAGACAACGCCGCCAGTTTCTACCGGGGGGCGCTGGCGGAACGTATCTCTGCATTTTTAAAGAGCGCGGGCGGGCAGCTTGCCGTGTCTGATCTGGCCACTTATGAAGTGGACTGGGTCGAGCCGATCAGCGTCAATTACCGCGGTTTCGATGTCTGGGAAATTCCGCCTAATGGGCACGGGCTGGTGGCGTTGATTGCGCTTAACCTGCTCAAGGGTTTTGATTTTGCAGACCGCGATACGGTTTTGACTTACCACCGCCAGATTGAAGCCATCAAGCTGGCATTCGCCGATGGGCTGGCGCACATTGCCGATCCGGCTCATATGCGGGTGTCGGTGGCCGATCTGCTCTCTAACGCGTATGCCGACGAGCGACGCCGACTGATCGGCGAGCAGGCGGGGCTGCCGCAACCGGGCACGCCGCCCGCCGGTGGAACGGTCTACCTCAGCACCGCTGACGCCGACGGCAATATGGTGTCCTTGATCCAGAGCAACTACATGGGCTTCGGCAGCGGCATGGTGGTGCCGGGCACCGGCATTGCGCTGCATAACCGGGGTCACAATTTTTCACTGGACCCGGCGCACCCCAACTGCATCGCGCCCGGCAAGCGGCCATATCACACCATCATTCCGGGCTTCATGACGTGCGGCGGCGAGGCGGTGGGCGCGTTCGGCGTGATGGGTGGCTTCATGCAGCCGCAGGGGCATGTGCAGATGGTGATGAACACCATTGACTTTCAACTCAATCCGCAGGCCGCGCTGGACGCGCCGCGCTGGGAATGGGACAGCGGCCGCGGGGTGTATATCGAGCGCAGCACTGCGGAGCATTTGTTCCGCGGGCTGGCGGCGCGTGGGCATGAGGTGAGCTGGCAAAACAATCGCCTGGCGTTCGGCCGCGGCCAGATTATCTGGCGCCACTCGGATGGCGTGCTGTGCGGGGGAACCGAACCGCGCACTGATGGTGCGGTGGCGGCTTGGTGAGACGCGTTGGCGACAAACCTGCCGCCGGCGTGGTGCCGCGCTAGAAGGGTGCGTCCGGCGCGTCCGGAACCACAGGCTGCGCAGGCACTTCGCGGGGTTTAGGCGCCGCAGGCACCGGGCTTACGGCCTTGATGCGGCGCGACGTCAGTGTGGTCTTGGGCGCGGCAGGTAGAGCAGTTTCGGGCGCTGCCTCGTCATCTTCGCCGTCGCTGGCGGCGGCCGCCGCATTGAGCACGGCCTGGCGCACGGCCGCCTTGTCACCTGCGCCGGCAAACTTGCTGTACTTGGCCAGCGTGGCCACCAGTTGGGCATAGATTTTCGGGTTGCCGGCGACGCATTCGCCCTGGTGCAGAAAGTCAGACTCGCCGGTGAAGTTGCCGATCAGGCCACCGGCTTCTGTCACCAGCAG
>JANPFZ010000218.1:0-5675 GCA_031423655.1 Polaromonas sp. | reverse complement strand
CGGCGCCACCACCGATCTGATCATGGGCGACGATCTGGTGCGCGGCTTCATCTCCCATGTCATGCTGGAAGCCAAGGCCATCGGCGCCCGGTTGGGCATCGTGATCGAGCAGCAACCCGAAGACCGCCACGCGATTACCCGCAGGCTGGGCGCGTTCAAAACCTCGATGCTGCAGGATGTGGAGGCCGGCAAGCCGGTGGAGCTGGACGCGCTGGTGGCGGTAGTGCGGGAACTGGGGCAACTAACGGCTGTGCCGACGCCGTTCACTGATGCGCTGCTGGGACTGGCAAGGCTGCAAGCGCGGGTAAAAGGCTTATATCCGTAGGGAGGCATCGCTGACGTTAATCAGCAGACATCAAAACCCGGCGCAGAAGCCGACGCGTTGACACAGTCCCGGCAGCTACCCAGCGCTGGCACCCGGAATGGCACGGTGGTCGGGTTTGACCGCCGGGGTCACCCCATCATGCGTTACGGCTGGAAAACGATTGAGCAGATTTCTGCCGAAATGCGTGCCAAGTATTCACAGCCCATAGTGGGCGCACCCCTGGGTGTGGACATCATTCGCGAAGACCGGGATTCACGATGAGCCGGGGCTCGACTCAGGTCTTGTACGTGGCCGAGCCGCCTGCGCAATATCTCGCACGGCCCCCGGTGGTGGTGGATTGCAGTGCGCTGGCCGGCCTTCTTTTTCACGAGGAATGGGAAGCGTTGGCTGCTGGGAAAATTCACGGCCGAACCTTGCATGCGCCCTTCCTGCTCCAAATAGAAATCGCCAGCGTCGCTCTTGAAAAGCATAGCAAAGGCTTCCCGGAAATCGTGACCGACGCCCTGGCGCAATACGCTGATCTGGATATCCACCTCTACCGGGTTGAGCCTCAAGACGCTTTGGCGCTGGCGCTGCGCTACCAGCTCTCAGCCTACGGCGCTGCCTATTTGTGGCTGGCCGCCGAGTTGAAAGCGCCGCTGGCCACCTTCGACGAAAAACTGGGCCGGGCGGCCCAACTGCACTTGGCCAGTTTTTCCTGAACCCTGAATCATTGACAATCCCCCATGGCCAAAATCCACGCTTCTCAATCCGCCTTGCGCGAACTCGCCAAACTGGACGCTGGCACCTACCGCATCCTGGGCCATGTCGAGCCTCTGCCACAGCCCGCATGAGCTCAAAGCGCGCCCTGAGCGGAACCGCCTTCGCCACGCTGCTGCTGGTCGCGCTGATGATGGGTGCCAACCATGTCGCGGCGCGTATTGCATTCAACAACGGCGTCGATGTGGCAACGGCGGTGGTGTTTCGCAGCATCATCACGGCGCTGGTGATCGTTGTGATCCTGGCGCTACAGCGCGTGCGTATCAGTTTCACCAGCCGCCACAAACGCATGCTGCCGCTGATCGGGCTGCTGATCGGCGTTCAAAGCCTGTGCCTGTATTCGGCCGTGGCGCGGCTGCCGGTGGCGCTGGCGCTGCTGGCCTTCAACACCTACCCGATCTGGACGGCGCTTTGGGCGCGGCTGCTGTACCGGCAGGCGCCCGAACGCGCGCTGCTGCTCGCCATGCCGGTCATTCTGGTCGGTCTGGCGCTGGCGCTCGATGTGTTCGGTGCCGCCTCGGGCCTGGGCGCGTCCGGCCAGTGGTCGCGCATCGGCGCGGGTGTCGGCTTTGCGCTGGCGGCTGCAGGCACCTTCGGCCTGGCGCTGGTCATCACGCAACACGAAGCCGCCGACGTCGATGGCCGCATTCGCACCGCGACGACGATGGTGATCGCCAGCCTGGTCGCCCTTGGCATGGTCGGCGCGCAAGGCGGCTTTCATCTGCCGCAGGCGCTGGCCGGCTGGTGGGGTCTGGCCGCGCTGACGTGTCTCTACGGCACGGCATTCACCATCATGTTCACCGTGCTGCCCCAACTCGGCGTCGTCGGCAATTCGGCCATCATGAACGTCGAGCCGGTGTTCGCGCTGGTGCTGGCGTGGCTGATTCTGGGCCAGGTGATTGCGCCTGTGCAGGTAGCGGGCGCGCTGGTGGTAGTGGGGGCGGTGGTGGGGTTGGGGTTGCGCAGGCGGTGAGCCGAAAAGGCCTTCCACGCCTATAATTGCTATACACGTATATCGGAGCTGCTCATGCTTGCAATCCGCCTTCCCGAGTCCATTGAACAGCGCCTCAACGCGCTGGCGCTGGAGACCGGACGCACCAAAACAACGCTGGCGCGCGAAGCCATTCTTGAGTTTATTGACGACCTCGAAGACTACTATCTGGCCGAAGCGCGCGCACGCAAAAACCGCAAGACCATACCGCTGGACGACGTGGAGCACCGGCTTGGCCTGGCGCGTTGAATTTGATCCCGACGCCGTCAAGGACCTGAAGAAACTCGACCAGCAAATTCAGGTTCGCATTCTTGATTTTCTGCGCGAGCGACTGGCCCGCCTGCACAATCCGCGCGAACTGGGCGAGGCACTCGCTGGCAGCAAGCTCGGCAACTACTGGAAATACCGCGTCGGCGACTGGCGCATCATTTGCGACTTGCAGGACCAGCGAATCGTTGTGCGGGTGCTGCGGGTCGGGAATCGGCGCGAGGTTTACCGCAGCTAAAGAAATTCTTTACTTACCGTCGGCCACTTCCGTCGCGGCGACGGAGCCGTACCGGAAACTGTCAAAGGACGTACTCAATTTAAAGAATGGCTTAGATACCTTAGCCTGAACGGATATGAAAAGCCGGTTGTGACAAACCGACAAGCCGCTCACTCCACCACCACCGGCACCCGCTGCGCCAGCGCACACATCAACTCATACCCCACCGTGCCACCGGCCTGCGCCACCTCGTCGATGGACAGCACCGCACCTGAGGACGAGCATCCCCACAGTGTCACCTCGCTGCCAATACCGGCATCAGGCACGGGCGTCAAATCCACCGTGATCATGTCCATGCTGACGCGGCCCACCATGCGGCAACGCACGCCGCCCACCAGCACCGGCGTGCCGGTGCTGCAGTGGCGCGAATAGCCATCGGCATAACCGCAGGCGACGATGCCGATTCGCAGCGGCGCGTCGGCGGTAAAGCTGGAGCCATATCCGACGGTGTCACCAGCCAGCAGACTTTGCGTGCTGATGATTTTTGAGGCGAGTGTCATCGTCGGCCGCAAGCCCCAGTCGGCCGCGCTATGGGTTGGAAAATCAGCGGCGCTGCCATACACCGCAATGCCGGGGCGAATCCAGTCAGAGCTGGTCGCCAATGCATCACCATGGCGCAGCGCACCGGCGCTATTGCTGAGCGTGCGTTCGCCCGGCAGGTCATGCGTGACGGCCTCGAACGCCTGCAGCTGCGCGCTGATGCCCTTGGCCGTGTCGGCGTCTGAAAAATGCGTCATCAGTGAAATCTCTTCGACCTGCGGCAAGGCGTTCAGGCGCGTCCACGCGGCGCGGTAACGCTCGGGCCGGAAACCCAGCCGGTTCATGCCGGAATTCATTTTCAGAAACACCCGGTGCGGGACTTGCGTCTTGTGCGCGGCCAGCATGTCGATCTGTTCGTTGCAATGCACCACATGCCACAAACCGAGACGTGAACACAGCTCCAGGTCGCGCGCCTCGAAACAGCCTTCAAGCAGCAAAATCGGGCCGCGCCAGTCCAGCGCTCGCAAGCGCTGCGCCTCTAGCAGGTCAAGCAACGCGAAGCCGTCGGCACTGCGCAGCCCTTCGAACGAACGCTCAATGCCGTGGCCATAGGCATTGGCCTTGACGATGGCCCAGACCCGCGCGTCTGGCGCGGCGGCGCGCACGCGGGCCAGGTTGTGGGCGAACGCGGCAGTGTGGATGGTGGCAAGAATCGGTCGTGGCATCTCTGGACGTTACAGCTGGTTTCTGGCGGCAAGCGCCGGGCGCGCGGCACGGGCACCGCGTCGCCGCAGGTTCTTTCGGCATTCTGGCATCAGGGCCCATGCTATAAACCAGAATCATTTGGAGACATTCACGTTTAACCAACAGCCCCGAACAGCCCGGCGCTGCGCCTGCCATGATCAATAGATTTTAATGAAGCGCGGTTTTTACACCATCATGGCGGCCCAGTTTTTCAGTTCGCTGGCTGACAACGCGCTGTTTGTCGCTGCTGTGGAGTTGCTCCGGACCAGCGGCGCCCCCAAGTGGCAGCCGGCCGCGCTGGTGCCGATGTTTGCACTTTTCTACGTTGTGCTGGCACCTTTCGTCGGCGCGTTTGCAGACGCCAGGCCCAAGGGCCATGTCATGTTTGTCAGCAACGCCATCAAGGTCGTAGGCTGCCTGATGATGCTGTTCGGCTCGCACCCCTTGCTGTCTTACGCCATCGTCGGCCTGGGCGCTGCCGCCTATTCGCCCGCCAAATACGGCATCCTGACCGAGTTGCTGCCGGCGTCTCAACTCGTGAAAGCCAACGGCTGGATTGAAGGCTTGACGATTTCCTCCATCATTTTGGGCGTGCTGCTGGGTGGCCAGCTGGTGGGGCGCTCGATATCACACTGGTTGCTGTCGTTCGATCTGCCTTATTTCACCACCGGCATTGACACCCCGCCCGAAGCCGCGATTTCGGTGCTGATTTTTCTGTATGCCATTGCGGCCTGGTTCAACACCCGCATTCCTTCCACCGGCGTTGAGATGCGCGCCATGCCGCGCAACAAACTGGAGCTGCTGCCCGATTTCTGGAACTGCAACTCGGCGCTGTGGCGCGACAAGCTGGGCCAGATTTCGCTCGCCACCACCACGCTTTTCTGGGGCGTGTCGGGCAACCTGCGCTACATCGTGCTGGCCTGGAGCGCCGCCGCGCTGGGCTACAGCACCACGCAGGCGTCGTCGCTGGTCGGCGTGGTCGCCATCGGCACAGCCGTCGGCGCCATCCTGGCTTCGATGCGCATGCGCCTGCACCAGGCCACCAGCGTCATGCCGCTGGGCATTGCCATGGGGGTGCTGGTGATTTTGATGAACTTCATCACCAACGTCTGGGTGGCCGCACCGTTCCTGATTTTGCTTGGCGGTCTGGGCGGTTTTCTGGTGGTACCAATGAACGCCCTGCTACAGCACCGTGGACACAACCTGATGGGCGCAGGCCGATCTATTGCGGTACAAAACTTCAACGAGCAAGCCTGCATTTTGGCGCTGGGTGCGGGCTACAGCCTGTCAACCGGCATGGGTCTGTCGGCCTTCGGTGCCATCACTGCTTTTGGGGTGGTGGTGGCAGGCTTCATGTGGGTGATTAAGCGCTGGCACAAAAGCAATTGCATCAAGCACAAAGAGCAGGTCGACCATTTGCTGAGCATCGCCCGCAGCGACCACACGCACTGATGCCAGTGCAGGTATTCAACACGGCAGCCTGCTTCTGGCGTGCCGCTGACAGCACAGCGACAGACCTTGCGCTTGAGCCAATGCATGCAGCGGTGTCGAACCGTTGCACTTCGTCCGACGAGACGTTTTCATGATCTCAACGAGCAAGCGCGGTGCCTTGCTGGCGGCGGGCGCACTGGTCATCAACGCATTTATCTGGGGCGTGTCGTGGTGGCCGCTGCGCGCGCTGCAGGCGCGGGGTCTTCACCCGCTATGGGCCACGGCGCTGCTTTACTTTGTCGTTTTCGCCGGGCTGCTGGTGGCCTATCGCGGCAGCCTGAAAGGATTGGCCGCGCATCCCCAGCTGTGGCTGCTGGCGCTGGCCGCGGGCATAACCAACG
>JANPFZ010000217.1:0-5074 GCA_031423655.1 Polaromonas sp. | reverse complement strand
CCGTCGACGATGTCGCCGACCAGGTACAGGTTGTCGCTCGGATGCGCTCTTAAAAAGTCAAGCAGCGCCCGGGCCTGGCAGCCCGGCGTACCCAGGTGCAGGTCAGAAATAAAAATCGTGCGGTAGCGCTTGTGTACCGCCTCGTCATCGATGTCGCTTTCATCATGCGCATGATTTGACCGCTGTGCGCCCATTGAGCCAAAGGCACGGCTCAGGTCAGGCGCCAGTGCGGCGCCCGACTCCAGCGCATTGAACAGGCTTCGCATCACGACGGCCCTGTGCGGCCGCTGTTCCGCTGCGCAGCACCATGGCTGCCGGCAAAGTGCCTCAAGAAGCGCGCCGGCAGATCAGCCACCCGCATCATCATCGGCAGATCGGCCGAGTTGAAATCAGGGTCCCAAGCCGGCGGGCCGAGCACCTTGGCGCCCAGGCGCAGGTAGCCCTTGATCAGTGCGGGCGGCTCTACGTCGAGCGAATCGTCCAGCCTGTCAACCGGCAGCGCCAGGCGCGGTGTGACGCGGTATTCGATCGCCGCCAGGTGGTCTTGACGCACCTGGCGCCAGATGCTTGCCGCAGCCTGGCCGCTGGTGGCGCCGCTGTGCTGCATCGGAATGCTGGCGCAACCGATCATGATGTCAAGCTGGTTGCGGCCCATGAATTCGGCCAGCGCACCCCATAGCGCCAGAATGACGCCGCCATGACGATGCTCCGCGTGTACGCAGCTGCGGCCCAGCTCGACCATGCGGTCACGCAGCAGACGCAGACGCGTCAGGTCAAACTCGGTGTCGCTGTAAGTGCTGCCGACTCGCTTGGCCTGCGTGGGCGTCAGCACGCGGTAGGTGCCGATAACTTCCCGGCTGTCTGCATCACACACCAGCAGGTGCTCGCAGTAGTCATCGAACAGGTCCATGTCGTGGCCAGGCAGGTTGCCGCCCAGCGTGGCGCCCATTTCCAGCGCAAAAACCTGATACCTCAGCCGCTGCGCCTGCCGGACCTCGTCCTGGTGCCGCGCCCAGCTGACGGTGATCTTCCCGCTTGACGCTTCCTCAGACACGGGGCGAACCTGAACCGAGGGCGGGTGGACGATGCGACTGCCCTGATAAAGCGACCCCCGTGACAAACGCGGCAACGCGACTGGCGACAAGGCAAAGGTGGGATTGGGCAGTTCTTTCATGGCTGACTCCTTGCTCGTTTTTTGTTTGATGAACTAAAAAGGGCGCCCCGAAAAAAAGCCCCGGTAACAGGGGCTTTCAGGGCTTCGAATCTCAATCAACAGCGGCTGGCAAGTCCGCGTCAACGCGCCCGCGGCGTCTACCAGCACCTGATTTGGCGACGGGCTGGCTCTGGACCAGGTCGTCAAGCCAGGGCTGCGCGCCCGGACTGAATCGCAAGCCACCCGGCGTGGTAGCCATCGCCCGCGCGGTACAGCGCAAGATACGCAACAGCTGCTGCTCAACACCATGAAAAGCCGGGGCGCTCTGGATGCCGCGCTCTGGCCCGTTGATGCCGTGAAAACTGGGTGTTGCAGGGTGATGGGAAATTGAAACCATGCCGAAATTGTGAAAGTTGTCGGTGACGCCTTCGTGTCAATTCAGTGGCACTTGTATGACAGCGCACCGGTTGTGGCACCCAGGACACAGCTGGACGGCGGGTGGGATGCTGCGTAATCCATAGCGCGCCGCCACAGCAGGCTAGTCGCTTGTCACTTGGCGACAACGCATCGCACGCGAGGCTGACACCCAACGCACATGCTATTAGATGTATAGCTGCTTGTGCACGTATTGCTTGGGCTAGCAGGTCTTTTCGTCTATTTTCCGGGCGCTATGCCTCATTCCAGCCACTTCTGGAAAAACTGCGCCTGGCCCATCGCCGGGTCCAGTTGGTAGCCGGCAAAACCTACCCGCTCATACAGCCGTACCGCGCCGTGATTGCCCTGCAGCACTTCCAGCGTCATTTTGCAGGCGCCGCGCTCGCGGGCAATCTGTTCGGCCAGCGCCAGCATCTGCTCGGCCACCCGCTGGCCCCGGTGGCTGGCCAGCACCGCCACGTCGTGTACGTTGACCAGTGGTTTGCAGGCAAAGGTCGAAAAGCCTTCAATGCAGTTGATCAGACCGACGGGCTGCGTTTCGTCGAACGCCAGCACGCTGAAGGCCTGCGGCCGCGCGGCCAACGCTTTGACCAGATGGGTTTTGGCAAATTCACTGAGCGGCGTGCCACCGCCGGCCGGGTCGCGGGCATAGGCATCGAGCAGCAGCACGAGGGCACTTGCATGAATGCGGTTGGCGTAGTCGGCGCGGCAGACGCGAAGGCTTGATGAAGTGGCAGGCGAGTTCATGGGGGCCTTGGAAGTGTGATTTTTTGACTGGAATTGGCGTGATCTTAGCGACGCAATCTGCACGAGTTCGCTGCGCACAGTCCTTGGAGAGCGGTGCATCAAGTCCTTGAAACCGAATCACAAGCAAATCACTGGCGAGCCGCCAAAAACTAACATGTCAGACAACAACTCCGGGTAAAGTAGGTGTTGGTCTGGACAAAAATACCTTACGATAAGTTACATTCCGACCCTCGTTCACCTCTAACCGCACGCGTGCTTTGCCCTATGCCGATGTCAGTACCGCTCCCGCTGTCGCCGTGTGCTGCCCGCAGGAGCCCGGCATGAGCATCGCTACGCACCCCGCGCCTACAACGCTTCGGGCGCGCGCCTATGCGAACTTCCAGCAGCAAATCGTTGCGGCGAACATTCGGCCGGGCCAGTTCGTCTCGCAACGCGAGCTGATGCAGTTGCTGGGCATGCCGCTAGGCGCGGTGCGGGAACTGATCCCACGCCTTGAAGCCGAGGGGCTGCTCAAAACCGTACCGCAACGCGGCCTGCAAATTGCGCATGTCGATCTGGCACTGATCAACAACGCATTCCAGTTGCGTCACGTGCTGGAGCGCGAGGCAGCCAGCCGTTTTACGCACAGTGTGGCGGATACCGAATTGCTGGCGATTGAGCAGGCGCACCTGGGCATCGTGCGGCGCGCGCGCAGCCAGCCTATTGACAACCGCCTGCTGCAGGACGCGCACGCGGTCGACTGGGCGTTTCACGACGGGATGATCGACGCGCTGGGAAACGGCCTGATTGCCGAGACCTACCGAATCAACAGCCTGCGCGTTCGCCTGATCAAACTCGAAGTGCCTAGTTTTCACGCAGGCCATCCGGTGCAGGCAATGGAGGAACACCTGTGGTTTATCGACGCGCTCAAGCGCCGCGATGAAGCAGCGGTGGTCGCGCGCCTGCACCACCACATCGACAGCGCCCACCGGCGCGTGCTGGGCCTGCCGCCCCACCCGCAGCTCATGGCAGAGAGGGAGGCTTGAGTGACAGCGGCAGCCACCCATGGAAACACGACCGCCAAAGTCGCGTTTACCGGTATCTGGCCTGCCCTGCTGACGCCACTCAATGCCGACCTGAGCATTGACCACAGCCGCCTGGCAGCGCACTGTAAAAAGCTGCTGGCCAGTGGCTGCAAGGGCGTCACCCCATTTGGTACCACCGGCGAAGGCCCGTCGTTTTCGATCGCCGAGCGCAAGCACACGCTTGACCAGTTGATCAAAAACGGGGTACCAGCGGCAAAGATCATGGTGTCGACCAGTTGCGCTGCCTTGCCGGAAACATTGGCGCTGACGCGCCACGCCGTTAATTCGGGCATACACGGCTGCCTGATGCTGCCGCCGTTTTTTATCAAGGGCGCATCTGACGAAGGCATCATCGACTGCTACCGCTATGTGCTCGACGGCATGGCCGACGCCGGCCTTCTGGACAAGCTCAGGCTCTACCTGTATCACATACCGCAGGTCAGTGGCGTCGGTCTGTCGCATCACGTCATTTCGCTGCTGAAAAAGATGTACCCCGACACGATTCTGGGCATCAAGGACAGCCAGTGCGATACCGCACATTCGGTGGCCCTGGCCGATGCTTTCATGAAAGAGCTGACGGTATACGTTGGCTACGAACCTGATCTGCCCGAGATGGGCCGGCGCGGCAGCACGGGCGCCATCAGCGGCCTGGCCAACTTCATGCCCCGCCTGGTGGGCCGGCTGGTGATACAGCCCGACGCGCCGTCAACGTCGGGCGAACGAGACCGTGTGGTCAAGCTGCTGGGCCTTCTGGATGGCTATTCGCTGGTGCCCGCGCTCAAGGGCGTCATGGCAGCGCTGAGTGGCGAAGAAGCCTGGCTGCGCGTGCGCCCACCACTGGTGGCGCTCACGCCGGATCAGTTTGAGGCGCTTGTACAAACGGTTCGCGCCTTCGGCATTGATTCACAATCCGACTGACGCATCGCCGGCGGCACGCTGGCCGCGCGACGATCAACAAAAAAAGGAGACAAAACATGCTGACCTTTTCCATCCGCCGCAGCTTGCTGCTGGCTGCTTCGGTAGTTGCCGTGGCGGGCACCCTGCTGCCGGCAGCGCAAGCGCAAACCAAAACCGTACTGCGGGTATCGACGCCCGCCGTGCCTGACGACTGGCACGCGAAGATGTGGACGGTTTTCAAGGATTCGCTGGAGAAAAGCGCGCCGGGTGAATTCGATGTGCAGATCAACCTGAACGCCTCGCTCTTCAAGCAGGGCACCGAGCCCGCCGCCATGGCGCGCGGCAATCTCGAACTCACGTCGATTTCCGCTTTCGACATCGCCAAGCTGGTACCCGAGTTTTCGGTGTTCACCGCTGGCTACATCGTGCGCGACCCCGACCATCAGCAAAAAGTCTTCAACGGCCCCATCGGCACGGACATGTTCAAGCTCGTCTCTGAAAAGATGGACGTGACGCCGCTGTCAACCGTCTACCTCGGCACGCGGCAGGTCAACTTACGCGAGGTTCGCAACGTCAAAACACCGGCCGACTTGAAAGGCGTGAAACTGCGCATGCCGGGCTCGAAGGAATGGCTGTTTCTGGGCGAAGCACTGGGCGCCACACCAACACCGCTGGCGTTCGGCGAGGTGTATCTGGGCCTGAAAACCGGCACCATCGACGGTCAGGACAACCCTCTGCCCTCAGTGCGCGCGGCGAAGTTTTATGAAGTGACCAAGCA
>JANPFZ010000216.1:0-6000 GCA_031423655.1 Polaromonas sp. | reverse complement strand
TAGCCCAATGAATAATTGCGCAAGCAGCTATTATTGTTATAGCAATAAAAATTGGACTCATTTACCGCAGAGGCGCAGAGAACGCCGAGGTTCGCAGAGGAAATACACAGCAAATTTCAGTCGGTATTTCTCTGACTTCTCTTTCTCTGCGTCCCCTGCGCCTGTGCGGTGAATGCCCCCGGCCCCGCGTTTTTGTTTACCGCATCTTTACGAGACATTCAAGCGCAGTTCTCGCATTCAATCCAATATGAATGGTTCTGAGCTACCTTCACCGCTACCTTGTCAGCTCCTGAGGAACTACCCATGACACAACAACTTTTGATGATCGAAGACGACATCCGCCTGGCCAACATGGTCAGTGAATATCTGCGGCAGTCGGGCTATGACGTGACGCACGCGGCTGACGGCGCCAGCGGGCTGGCAGCGCTGGAGGCGGCGGTGCCTGACCTGATCATTCTCGATTTGATGCTGCCCGACATGGACGGCCTGGAAGTGTGCCGGCGCATCAAGAGCCAGGCGGCTGCATCAGGCGGCCAGCCCAGTCCAGCGATTTTGATGTTGACGGCCAAGGGCGACCCGATGGACCGCATCGTCGGTCTGGAAATCGGCGCCGACGACTATCTGCCCAAACCGTTTGAGCCGCGCGAGTTGCTGGCGCGCATACGCGCGGTGCTGCGGCGAAGCGGCGAAGTGGGCGCTGCTGCTGCGGCGAACGGCAGCCACAAGGTGATGCGTTTTGGCTCGCTGGAAATTGACCGCGATGCGCGCACCGTGTCGGTCAGTGGCGCGCTGTGCGAGCTCACCTCTTACCAGTTTGACCTGCTGGTCACACTGGCTGAACGCGCCGGCCGCGTGCTGAGCCGTGACCAGATCATGGAAGCCGTGCGCGGCCGCGAGCTGGAAGCGTTTGACCGTTCGATTGACGTTCACATGGGCCGCATCCGCAGCGCCATTGAAGCCGATGCCAAAGACCCAAAACGCATTTTGACGGTGCGCGGCGTCGGCTATGTTTTTGCCAAACAGCAGGATTAGTACGATGTTGCTCGCCAGGATGTCGTTGTGCCCAACATGACACGCGCGGTCTGGTCGCGCTTCACCTCGCACCTGTATGTGCGCATCTGGCTGGCCGTGGTCGCCACCATCGTGGTGCTGGTGTTCACAGTAGGTGCCGCGTGGCAGCTGACGCGCCCGCCGCCGCAATTGCCGATCCGCGAGGTGCTCGTTCACAACGAGGCCGGCAACGTGATCGGCACAGCGCAGACCCAACCCGGCCGCAAAATCGGTGACGATCTTGAATTTGAAGTGATGACCGACAACGGCCAAAAGCTGACTCTGCTGTTGCCACGTCCCAAACGTCCGGCCGGCGTTGCCATGCCATGGGTGCGGCCGCCGTTCGGCTTTGGCTGGATGCTTTTCACCGTCGGACTGGCGGTGGCGCTGGGCTCCTACCCGATTATTCGCCGGCTGACGCTGCGGCTCGAATCGCTGCAGCGCGGCGTCGAGCGCTGGGGCGCGGGCGACCTGTCAACCCGGCTCAATGCCGAGGGCCGCGACGAGGTGGCATTTCTGGCGCGGCGTTTCAATCACGCGGCCGAGCGCATCGAAACATTGATGGACTCGCACCGGTCGCTGCTGGCCAATGCATCGCACGAACTGCGCTCTCCGCTGGCGCGCATCCGCATGAGTCTTGAACTTCTGAATGTCGATGCCCAGTCGCCGCAGCGGCAGGAAATATCGCGCAGCATCACAGAACTGGACCAGCTCATCGACGAGATTTTGCTGGCCAGCCGGCTGGACGCGAGGCAGGCCGATGCCGAACCGCTTGAGTCCGTCGATCTGACAGGCCTGGCGGCAGAAGAATGCGCACGCGTGGGCGCCGACCTGAGCGCCGACCTGGGCGCGGGGCGCCAAAGCGCAGCCGTTGATCCGGCGATCATCGCCAACAGCCACAGCTTGACGGTGCAGGGCTCGCCGCGCCTGCTGCGACGGTTGATTCGCAACCTGCTGGAAAACGCGCGCCGCTACAGCACCGGCGACGTCGGCCTGGAGCTGTCACAGCTTCGCGTCGGTACGCAGCTATTTGCCTCGATTGAGGTACACGACCGGGGGCCAGGCGTACCGGCGGATCAACGAGAGCGCATTTTCGAGCCGTTTTACCGCCTGCCAGGCGCCAGCGAGCGCGACGGCGGCGTGGGTCTGGGTCTGGCGCTGGTGAAATCCATCAGCCAGCGCCACGGCGGCAGCGTGCGCTGCGAAAGCCGGCCCGGCGGAGGTGCCTCGTTTATCGTAGAGCTGCCAGTAGCCGGAAAATAAACTGCATGACTTGAACGACGCCGATTTTCTGACGTGAAATAACACACCGGATTGCCCGCTTTTTCGCAAATAAACCACGAACATCCTCTATTTGGAGGATGGTCAGCCCGCCCAAGGTCAACGACAGTTACGCTAGTGCTGTCACAACTGCGAATGGTCAGGGATCGCTAGAACCAGGTCAGAAAAAACAAAAAAATCGTCGATCCATTTATTTGATTTCGAACGAAGTCCGCGTCAAACCGGATACTGAAAATGCCACCGAAAGGTGGCTTTTTTTTTGCTTGCTGCCAGCTGCAGGAGCCCCCACTGGCGGGGCTGCAGACGCCAGCATTCGTATACCAAATAGGCCGTAATCCCCATGATTACGTGCACAAACAGCTATATTTTTTGTAGCACCTGCAGCGCGCTGATGTCATTCAGGCAGCGCGTGTGGCCAAGCGGGCAGTCGCGCGCGAAGCAAGGCGCGCAGTCCAGCGGCGGCTGGTAGGTCGGTTCGGTCTTTAACCAAACGACGCTGGCCTTGTCGCTGAGCGGCGGCGTATGCAACGGACTGGACGAGCCAAAAATCGCCACTTGCGGCACGCCGAGCGCGGCAGCAACATGCATCAGGCCTGAGTCATTGCTGACGACTGCCTTGCTTCCCGCAATCAGGCTAAGTGCCTGCGTCAACGAGGTTTTGCCGGCCCGGTTGTGGCACTGGCCAGGCCGGGTCGCATTCGCGGCCGCGGCAATCGCGTCACACAGTGCCGCTTCTTTGCCCGATCCCAGCAGCAGCACCGGCAAGTCAAGCTGCGCGGCGAGTTCCGAGAAATGCGCGGCGGGCCAGCGCTTCGCCGGGCCGTATTCAGCGCCCGGCGCAAACACGTAGTAGCTGCTCCGCCGCAGACTCAGCGCGCTCAAGGTGGACTCGATCTGTGTCTCGTCAATGTTCAGTTGCGGCCTGTCGCTGTCCAGGTCGCTGTCACCACTGAGCGCTGAATAAAACGCCACCATGGGCGGCTTGTTCTTCGGATTTTTCAGCCGGTGCGTGAGCAGGCCGACGCGTGCCTCACCGAGGTAACCGACGCGTTTCGGAATGCTTGCCAGAAACGGCAGCAGCGCGCTTTTCAGCGAGTTCGGGCAGACGTAGGCGGTGTCGAACTGGCCCTTGATGCGCTTGGCAATGGCCCGACGCGCCTTGAACTGCAGGCCGCCATGCGCAAACGGAAACTCAATCACCTCGGCCACCTGCGGCATGGCGCGGTACACCGGCGCCACCCAAGGCAGCGCCCCGACCGTGATGCGCTCGCCACGCGCATGCAGCCGGCGCAGCAGCGGCTCGGTCATCACCGCGTCGCCAATCCATTGCGGGGCGATGACGAGAGAATTCGCGAGATGGCTAGCCAGAGAGTGCCTGACAGAGTTCTTGACTGACGGGATGCTGTCCACGGAAACCGTTCGCCCTGAGCTTGTCGAAGGGTCTAGCTGCGCGAACAGGCTTTGACAAGCTCCGCCCGAACGGGTGGGAAAAATGGGCGTGTCGACAAAAGGAAAGGTTCGCAAACGCCACGGTAGCACCCGGTTTCGGAAGACAGCCGGCGTTGACAAGCCTTAATGGTGACCACCGACTTGCTCGCCCGCCTTCAACCGATATTCCGTTCCGCAATACGGGCACTTGGCCATGCCCGTGCGCGCCACGTCCAGATAAACCTTTGGATGGCTGTTCCAGATTTTCATCTGCGCCTTCGGACTTGGGCAAAAAATGCCGCCCTGGTCGTTCAAGTCCTTGGCCAATAGTTCGATGTGCGATGAGGTGGTCATTGCCACATCAAACCTTGGCCAGCCACGACGCATATTTCGGATTTCGCCCGTTCACAATGTCAAAAAACGCCGCCTGGATTTTCTCGGTGATCGGCCCGCGTGAGCCGCCATTACCTCGGTTGCCGATCTCAACCCGGTCGAGCTCGCGGATCGGCGTGACTTCAGCTGCGGTGCCGCTGAAAAACGCTTCGTCGGCGATGTAGATTTCGTCGCGTGTGATGGCTTTTTCCTTCAGTTCGATTCCCAGATCCTGGCAGATCGCGAAAATCGTGTTGCGGGTGATTCCGTTGAGCGCACCCGCGCTGGAATCAGGCGTATAGACAACGCCCTTGCGCACGATGAAGACGTTCTCGCCCGCGCCCTCCGACACAAAACCCTGCGGGTCCAGCAGCAGCGCCTCGTCATAGCCTTCATCTGTCGCTTCCATATTGGCCAGAATCGAGTTGGTGTAGTTGCTCACCGCCTTGGCGTGAATCATCGTGATGTTGACGTGGTGCCGCGTGAAGCTCGATGTCTTGACGCGAATGCCGCGCTTCAAGCCGTCGTCGCCCAGGTAGGCGCCCCAGGGCCAGGCCGCCACCATCAGATGAATCTTGTTGCCCTTCGGCGAGACGCCGAGTTTCTCGGAACCGATCCACGTCAGCGGGCGGATGTAGCAGCTCGGCAAGTTGTTGACGCGCACCACGTCGAGCTGCGCCTGCATGACTTCTTCCGGCGTGAACGGAATTTTCATGCGCAGAATTTTGGCGCTGTTAAACAGCCGCTCGGTGTGCTCTTCCAGCCGGAAGATGCCGGTGCTGCCATCCTGCAATTTGTACGCGCGCACGCCTTCAAAAGCACCGCAGCCGTAGTGCAGCGTGTGGCTCAGCACATGGATTTTGGCGTCGCGCCACTCGACCATCTGGCCATCCATCCAGATTTTGCCGTCGCGGTCGTCGAGTGGGGTCGTGGGTGCTGGGGACATGGGCTTCCTGTTGTTGATAGATCAAAAGCTGATTTTACGAGGCAGGGTGATTCGCGGGAACATTCGCCGCTTCATTCGCCGCTTCATTCGCCGGTTCATGCGCTGTTGGCGCGGGCCGCCAAAGTTCGTGGTGCACCAGCTTGCCGCCGACAAACGACGCGGTGACCTGCGACTCGCCGCCGTCGGTCCAGCGAAAGATTTCGGGCTGGGTGTCTTTAGCCGTCTGCAGCGCACCCAGCGCCCGCGTCATCGCCACCACATGCAGCAGCGTCATGCCGGGCTTGAGTTTGGCGTTGAGCATGACGGCACTGTCGACGTACCCAATCGGCCGGTTGGCCGCACGTTTGAGCACCTGCATCATGCGGGTGAAATGCAGCAGCACCCACATCACGATGCCGGTGGCCGCCGCCGCCACGCCGGCCCAGCCGTAGAAGCGGTACGCGAGCACGACCCCGATCACACCGAGGACGGGAACGATAATTTTCTGGAAGTTCATGGCGCTATTTTCGCAGGCGGCGCGAGGGCGGGCCCTGCGGCCAGCACGCAAGGGCCGGCTGGGAGCGATTTCTGCCATTTTTCAAGCATTTCGGGCCTGTAACCCAAATAGAACCTACGCAAACAGCTATTATTTTTATAGCAACTTTGATACGGGTGGGCGTTTCACGACACCCGTCGCCAGCGCATGCGCCCAGTCGGGCCGCTGGTTCGATTCGGCCACGCGGGCCTGCGCCAGGTGGTCGTAGGGCACCGCACGCAGATTGACCTGCCAGCCGCCCACCGTCTTTTCCAGCACGGCGTAGCGCGCATGCGGCGCGCCGTTTTCGATCACATGCGCAAAGGGATGATCGTCGCTGTACCCCGGCAAGCCGACGCTGCCGGGGTTGACGATAAGCGTCTGGCCGCATTGCACAATGCGCGGCACA
>JANPFZ010000215.1:0-8011 GCA_031423655.1 Polaromonas sp. | reverse complement strand
GGTCTGATCGACCGGACCACGCTCGTCAATCGGCGCACCAAGCACGTCCATGATGCGGCCCAGAGTGGCCTTGCCCACCGGCACCGTGATGTTAGCGCCGGTGTTGTAGACGATATTGCCGCGACGCATGCCGTCGGATGTGCCCAGCGCAATCGTGCGCACCACGCCGTCGCCCAACTGCTGCTGGACTTCCAGCGTCAGCGCAGAGCCTTCCATTTTCAGCGCGTCATAAATCTTGGGCATCTGGTCACGCGCGAATTCGACGTCAACCACCGCACCGATACACTGAACAATCTTGCCTTGAGCCTGAGCCATGATGAGATCCTATTCCGTTCTTTAATCTTGATTTTGGGTATGCCGGCCGGAGCCGTTACACCGCTGCGGCACCGCTGACGATTTCCGAAAGTTCTTTCGTGATCGCCGCCTGACGCGTTTTGTTGTAAACCAGCTTGAGCTCGCCAATCACACTGCCAGCGTTGTCGGTGGCCGCCTTCATGGCGACCATGCGGGCAGACTGCTCCGACGCCATGTTTTCGGCCACGGCCTGATAAACCAGTGCTTCAACATAGCGAACCAGCAGGTCGTCGATCACGGTCTGTGCATCGGGCTCATAGATGTAGTCCCAGCCGTGCTGATCTTTGTCGGCCTGTAGACGATCAGCGGTCAGGGGCAGCAACTGCTCAACCACGGATTCCTGGCGCATCGTGTTGATAAAGCGGGTGTAGCAGAGGTAAACCGTCTTGACCTTGCCTTCGCTGTACGCGTCGAGCAAGACCTTGACCGGGCCGATCAGCTTTTCCAGATGCGGCTTGTCGCCAAGCTGCGTCGCGTGCGACACCACCTTGACGCCGATGCGGTTCATGAAACTCAAGCCCTTGTTGCCGATGGCGACCGCTTGCGCGTCCTGTCCGGCAGCCTGCAGTTCCTTGAGCTTCACGGTGACTGCCCGCAGCACGTTGGTGTTCAAGCCGCCGCACAAGCCCTTGTCCGTCGTCACCACGATAAACCCAGTGGCCTTGGCGTCGTTGGACTCCATAAAAGGATGGGTGTATTCGGGGTTGGCCTGGGACAGGTTGGCCGTGATGTTACGGATCTTGTCGCTGTACGGGCGGGCCGCGCGCATGCGCTCCTGCGCCTTGCGCATTTTGGAAGCCGCCACCATTTCCATGGCCTTGGTGATCTTTTTGGTGTTTTCCACCGACTTGATCTTGCCGCGTATTTCTTTACCTGCTGCCATCTAATTAACCCCCACGCTTTTCACTTCGTGTAATGCGCTGCCCCCCGAGGGGGCCGCTGCGCCTGCGGACTGGCAAAGCCAGATCCGCGGCCCCTGCTGGAAGGGGCGGATTCCCACGGTTGTCAGTACGCTCATAGCTTGATTTCGGTTGGTTTAAGCAAACGACTTCTTGAACGCAGTCACGGCTGTGGTCATTTCGTCTTCCGACTCTTTGCTCATGGCCTTGTCGGCTTCGAGCCTGGCCATCAGGGCGGCGTTCTTGTCTTTGAGGAAGCTGTGCAGTCCGGATTCGAATGCCAGCACCTTCTTGACGTCGACGTCGTCCATGAAACCCTTGTTCACGGCGAACAGCGTGGCAGCCATGTTGGAGATCGACAGCGGCGAGTACTGCGCCTGCTTGAGCAGTTCTGTCACGCGGGCGCCGCGGTCGAGCTGCTTGCGGGTGGCTTCGTCCAGATCAGAAGCGAACTGCGCAAACGCAGCCAGCTCGCGGTACTGGGCCAGGTCGGTGCGGATACCGCCGGACAAATTCTTGATCAGCTTGGTCTGGGCAGCACCACCGACCCGCGACACCGAAATACCGGCGTTGATCGCAGGGCGAATACCGGCGTTGAACAAGCTGGTTTCCAGAAAGATCTGACCGTCGGTGATGGAGATCACGTTGGTTGGCACGAAAGCGGACACGTCGCCGGCCTGGGTTTCAATGATTGGCAGCGCGGTGAGCGAACCCGTTTTGCCTTTGACCGTGCCTTTGGTGAAGTCTTCGACGTACTTTTCGTTCACACGGGCTGCGCGTTCGAGCAAGCGGCTGTGGAGATAAAACACGTCGCCGGGATAGGCTTCACGGCCTGGCGGACGGCGCAGCAGCAAGGAGACCTGGCGGTAGGCAACGGCCTGCTTGGACAAATCGTCATACACGATCAGCGCATCTTCACCGCGATCACGGAAGTATTCGCCCATGGTGCAGCCGGAGTAGGCACTGACGTACTGCATCGCTGCCGATTCAGAAGCCGAGGCTGCCACCACGATCGTGAACTCCATCGCGCCGGCCTGCTCCAGCGAGCGCACGACGTTCTTGATCGACGAAGCCTTTTGACCAATCGCGACATAGACGCAATAAACGCCTTTGCCCTTTTGGTTGATGATCGCGTCGATGGCGACAGCCGTTTTACCGGTCTGGCGATCGCCGATGATCAGCTCGCGCTGGCCACGGCCGACGGGCACCATGGAGTCGATGGATTTGAGGCCGGTTTGCCGCGGTTGATCGACCGATTTACGGGCGATCACGCCGGGTGCGACCTTTTCGATCACGTCGGTCATCTTGGCATTGACCGGGCCTTTGCCGTCAATCGGCTGACCCAGCGCATTAACCACGCGGCCAAGCAACTCGGGGCCGACCGGCACTTCCAGAATACGACCGGTGCATTTGACGATATCGCCTTCAGCCAGATGTTCGTATTCGCCCAGAATCACTGAGCCGACCGAGTCGCGCTCAAGGTTCAGCGCCAGGCCGTAAGTTGGCGTGCCGTCTGCCGTTGCCGGGAACTCGAGCATCTCGCCCTGCATCACATCAGACAGACCGTGGATGCGTACGATGCCGTCGGTGACGGATACCACAGTACCCTGGTTGCGAATGTCGGCATTGACTGTCAGGCCTTCGATCCGGCTCTTGATCAGTTCAGAAATTTCTGCGGGATTGAGTTGCATGACTCTTTCCTTCTTTCTAGATTGGGGAAGTAAGGGAAATCGTTGGCTGAAGGCTTGAGACGACGACTTGGCGTACGGTCAAGCGATCAGCGCCACTTTCATTTGCTCTAAACGGGCCTTGACCGACGTGTCCAGCACCTCGTCACCGACCACGACGCGCACGCCGCCTATCAACGTCGGCTCCACTTTGACCGTTACATTGAGCTTGCGGCCAAACCTCTTATCCAGCGTTGCAGCCAGGTCATCCAATGCTGCAGCGTCGAGAGGAAAAGCACTGTAAACGACGGCATCCGACGAACCGCTGCTGGCATTTTTCAATGCACGAAACTGGCTGTCGATTTCGGGCAACACACTGATACGTCCATTGTCGATCACGGCGCGCAAAAAGTTCTTCGCGGCCTCCGGCCACTGCGCTTTGGCAACGCCGGCAATCACGTCAAAAGTCTGGGCAGCAGTGACGCTGGGACTGCCGGCGAACTGCTGCAGCTGCTCATTTGACGCGATGGCGGCAAGCTCGCCGAGCCAGGACGCCGTTCCGTCAAGATCAGCGCCAGCGGTCTTGAACAGCGCCTCGGCGTAAGGACGTGCAATGGTGGCTAGTTCTGCCATGGTGATGCTCGATTGAGTGATGTCAGGTTAAGGGTCAAAGCTCTGTCTTCAGCCGACCCAGCAAGTCAGCATGCACGCTGGCATTGACTTCCTTGCGCAGAATCTGCTCGGCACCCTTGACAGCCAGCGCGGCAACCTGCTCGCGCAGCGTTTCACGCGCCCTGACAGTCTGCTGCTCGGCTTCGACTTTGGCAGCAGCAATAATCTTGCTGCCCTCCTCAGTGGCGCGGACTTTCGCCTCCTCAATCATCGTCTGGCCGCGACGCTCGGCCTCGGCCAGACGCACGGTCGATTCATTGCGCGATTTGGCCAATTCCTCCTCGACGCGCTTGTTGGCAACTGAAAGTTCAGACTTGGCCTTCTCGGCAGCGGAAAGGCCGTCGGCGATTTTCCGGGCGCGCTCGTCCAGCGCGGCTGCGATCGGCGGCCACACGAATTTCATCGTGAACAGCACCAGCAATGCGAAGACGATGGCTTGCGCCACCAGGGTTCCGTTAATGTTCACAGTAAATCTCCCTTGACCTTGGGTGTTAGGCGAGGTGTTGCAGGAGTCTTACTTGACCAGACGTGCAATTTGAGCCAGGAACGGGTTGGCAGTTGCGAACCACAGCGCAATACCGGTTCCGATAATGAAGGCAGCGTCAATCAAACCCGCCAGCACGAACATCTTGGTCTGCAATTCACCCATGAGCTCAGGCTGACGTGCCGCTGCTTCAAGATATTTGCTACCCATGATGCCGATACCGATACAAGCACCCAGCGCGCCCAGACCAATGATCAGACCAGCCGCGAGAGCAGCAAAACTAATAACTTCCATGATTGACTCCTAAATTAACGAAAAAAACAAAACGAACTAAACGAAACGAACTAAACAAAACGAAAAACTAATGCGCGTCATGCGCCTGCCCGATGTAGACCAGGGTCAACATCATGAACACAAAAGCCTGCAGCGTGATGATCAGAATGTGGAATACAGACCACGCCCAGCCCGCCACCACATGCAGCAACAAAAGCATCAAACTTGAAGGCTCGGCCGAAAACGCCCAGGAACCACCGAGCAGAGCGATCAGCATGAACACCAGCTCACCCGCATACATGTTGCCGAAAAGTCGCATGCCATGCGAAACCGTCTTGGCGATAAAAGAGATCAACTGTTCGGCAATGTTGACCACACCAAGGATGATGGCAAATACCGGGTTTTTGCTGGTACCAAATGGGGCAGAAATCAACTCATGAGTCCAGCCGCCGATTCCCTTGATCTTGATGTTGTAGGCAAGACAGATCAACAAAACCGAAACCGACAGACCCAGAGTTACAGAAAGGTCGGCGGTAGGCACGACGCGCAGATAGGCGTGTTCGGGATCGTGCCCGGCGGCACCATAAACCCAGCTCCACACCGTGGGCAACAAATCGAGGGGCAGCAAATCCATCGCGTTGAGCAGGAAAATCCAGACGAACACCGTGAGCGCCAGCGGAGCAACCAGTTTGCGGCTCTTGGCATTGTGAACAATCGCCTTGGCCTGGCCGTCGACCATTTCAATCAGGATTTCAACCGCCGCCTGAAACCGGCCGGGCACTCCGGCAGATGCACGACGGGCCGCCTTCCAGAGAAAGAAACTGCCCACCACGCCCATCAATAGCGAGAAGAACAATGAGTCGATGTTGAAGACAGTGAAATCGATGACTTCCGTCTGCGGCTTGTTTTGCCAATGCGTCAGGTGGTGAACGATATAGTCGCTGGCGGTCGGAGTATTTACTTCTGCGGACATGGTTAAGTCTTTATTTGTTTTTCCGTTTCGGGCGCATCAAAAGCACCACCCAATACATATTCAGGGTCACCACCAAACCGATCAACATGGCCAGCCAGTCCAGTTCGGCAACCAGCTGCGGGGCCGCAATCAGCATCCCGACACTCGCAGCAATCTTGACCATTTCCCACAAAAAAAATCCAGCCACCGCAACGCCCGGATTCATCAAAGAAACTTTGCTCTTCAAACCGCGCGCAAACAAGGCGCCCGGAACAACAGTCACCAGTGCACCATAAAGCGCCGACCAACCGACATTTTGCCGACCCGTCAACAAGGCCGCGGTCAGCGCCAAAATCACACCCGTTGCCAACTGAGCTCCCAACACCGTCCACACGGAAACCGATGGACTCGCTTGCCGGAGCTGCTCCGCTTCTTGCCGCGTCAGCGGTTTGAAGTTGTCCTCAAATCCGCCAGCTTCAAGCTCGTTATCAGCCTTCACTCTTTTCTCCGAAGCCGCGATGTTGCGCATGACAAATTACGGGAAGGTTACAAAAGCGACATCAAAACCAAACAATTTACGTTGCGGCAAAGGCAGCAAAGCCTTTGATTATACGTAGAAACCCGAGCCGAATCGAGACAAGCGTGACGCGCATGGTTTCAAAGGAAAATTTTCGCAGGTCCGCGACCGGTTCAGGGCAGGCCACAATCCTGTTTGATGAAGCAAGCGCCCGCCCACGCGCGACGCGTAGAAGCAAGACCGATGCGTGACTACTCGCAACCATTAATTGCCATGCGCATTGATCTGCTTGCGTTTGTTGACCCGACCAAGAAAGCAAGAAGCTGCTGCCGAGCACCACCAATGAAAAATATCGCCTCCTGCCCAGACAATACTTGCGCAAGCAGCTATTATTTTTATAGCATTTTTCTTTACGGCGCCGCTCATGATAGAGCGCCGATGACCCCCTGCGAAACCCCGAAAACTGCCTGTAGGCAGGTTTCAAAAGCGCTGTCATGACCGCGCCAGATCCGCGCCCTGAAGCCGCTCCGCCTCCACGTCAGACCCGCTGGTCAGACCGCATCAAGCTGTCCGATACTGACCGCGAAAAATTGATCAAGCACCGCTGGCTCAAACCGATTGCGCACCGCCTGCAAGACCCCAAGCTGTGGCACATGCAGCATGAAGCAGTGGCGCGCGGTGCAGCCATCGGTGTGTTTTGGGCCTTTGCAGCGCCTGTGGCGCAACTCATTTTGTCGGCCGCCCACAGCGTCTGGTGGCGCGCCAATATTCCGGTTGCGATGGGCGTGACGCTGATCACCAATCCGTTCACGATTGGCTTCTGGCTGTACCTGGCCTACGAGCTGGGCGCGCTGCTCACTGGCGCACCACCTTTGAGCCGCAAACCCGAGGACGGCAACCTTGTCGAGTGGTTGACTTCGTTCGGCTGGCCGGCTGTGATCGGCATGGCGATTTTCGCCGTCGGTGGCTCGATAGCCGCCTACCTGCTGGTGAAAATGGGTTGGCGGCTGCGCATCTGGATGAAACGCCGCAGACGGTAGAAAATAGGAATTCGCGCGGGGCTGCCCGAAACCACGCCCTACCCACTCCGAGGTTGCTGGTTGCAGCCCCACACTTTCATTGAACACCGAAGCATGTCCCTTCCCACCACACAAGCCCTACACGCCCCGCCTCATGACGCCCATGAAGCCGCCATCAGCGCCCTGCCCGACACGCCTTGCTACCTCAATGGCGACATCACGCCGTTGAAGGACGCAAAGATCAGCGTGATGGACCGGGGCTTCATTTTCGGCGACGGCATTTATGAGGTGGTGCCGGCCTACGGCGGCAAGCTGTTCCGCTTCGCGCAGCACATGGCGCGGCTCGAACGCAGCCTCGCCGAGCTGCGCATTGCTAACCCGCTTACGCGTGAAGGCTGGCGCGACATTGCTATGAACTTAATAGCTGTTCGGGCAGGTTTTACCTGGGCTGCAGGCCAAAATGACAATCAACTGATCTACATTCAGGTCAGCCGGGGTGTGGCCATGCGCGACCACCCGATGCTGCCCGGCCTCGTGCCCACGGTGTTCGTGATGTGCAACACCATGAAGCTGCCCAGCGATGCCCAACGTCGCGATGGTGTGGCCTGCGTCACGGCGGATGATTTCCGCTGGGAAAAAGCGCATATCAAAAGCACCAGCCTGCTGGGCGCGGTGTTTTCGCGCCAGATCAGCGTCGATGCGGGTGCACAGGAAACGGTGATGTTCCGCAGCGACTATTTGAGTGAAGCGGCGGCCAGCAATGTGTGGATCATCAAGGACGGCAAAGTCATGGCGCCGCCGAAAGATCAGCTGGTGCTGGCAGGCATTCGCTATGGATTGATTGAGGAGATTTGTCGCAGCGCCAGCATTCCCTTCGAGCTGCGCCGCATCACCCGCGCCGAGGTGCTGGACGCCGATGAAATTTTGCTGTCGTCAGCCACCAAGGAAGTGCTGCCAGTGACGCAGCTCGACGGCCAGCCGGTCGGCCATGGCGCGCACACCGGCAAGCCCGGCCCGGTGTATGCCAAGCTGTACGCGGCCTACCAGCAGGCCAAGGCTTTTGAGGCTGCGCAGGAAGCGGTGCCAGCATGAATAAAGACATCATCGGTGAATCCGCGTCCGAACCCTCCGGCGACGCGGCCGCGCCGCGTAAAGACTCGCTGATCGACTACCC
>JANPFZ010000214.1:0-8902 GCA_031423655.1 Polaromonas sp. | reverse complement strand
GCCCACAAAGGCTTGAGCTTGACCAGCTCCTCGTCGAAACGCAGGTTGACGCGCTTTTTCTCCATGTCCTGCTCGGCAACGAAGGCTTTCTGCACGGCGACGCTCTTGTCGTTTTCCTCGATGCGGCGCTTCAAGGCCAGGGGGGCCTTGCTGGTGTCCCTGGCGTAAAACTCCAGTTCGCTGTCAATCGCTTTGCGCTGCTCGGCCAGCTCGCCGGTGCGCTTGTTGGCCGCCTTGATCACTTCATCGACCTGCGCCAATGCGGTGACGCGTTCCTGGTTGTGAGCGGCGCGGCTGGGGTAGCGCAGCAGCAGGGCACGGTCACGGCGCTTGTTCTCGGCGTCGCGGGCGCTTGCCTCCTGGGCCAGTTTGTCTTTGGCGTCCCGGGCGGCCAGTTCCTGCGCGGTGAGCGATGGGCCAATTTCGCGGCGCACGGTGCCGGTTTTGTTCAGCTCGCGCTGGGTGCGGTCTGTGCATTCGGCAATCGGCCGGTCAGCGGTGATTTTGCGGCCACTGGCATCAACGCAGGTGTAAATGCTTTGCGCCGAGGCGGTGGAGACTATTCCGCAAAAAAAACCAGCCGACAGGCAGACAGCCCCACCCAGGCCGGTCAGCGCTGGAAACATCGCCCTGAATAAAACCACGCCATCTCCTTGAAATCAATCGACGCCGTAGCGCTCGCGATAGGCCAGCACCGTCTGGTAATGGGCCTGCAGATTTAACGCATCAGCCGCCGGTGGTGCCGACCCCGCAGCAGGTATTGCCAGATAGTGCAGCAAGTCCGCAAGCCGTGCAATCGCACATACCTGCAAGCCCAGCTGATTCTGAACGTATTGCACCGCGCTGTAAGGCACGTCCTGGCCGTCTTCAGTCGCCTTTTCCTGCCGGTCGAGCGCAATCGCCACCGCATGCGGCGTGGCACCGGCGGCTTTGATGATCGCAATCGATTCGCGCACGGCGGTGCCGGCTGACATCACGTCATCGACGATCAGCACGCGGCCCGTTACGGGCGCACCTACCAGCGTGCCGCCCTCGCCGTGGTCTTTGGCCTCTTTGCGGTTGTAGGCGAACGGCAGATTGCGACCCTGCCGCGCCAGCTCCACCACCACCGCAGCGGCCAGCGGAATACCTTTGTAAGCCGGGCCGAAAACCATGTCGAACTGCAAGCCGCTGCGGGCTTCCTCCAGCAGCAGGGCGCGCGCATAAAATTGCGCCAGTCGACCGAGCTTGGCGCCATCGTCGAACAAGCCGGCATTGAAAAAATACGGGCTCAGGCGGCCGGCTTTGGTTTTGAATTCACCGAAACGCAGCACGCCCGATTCGACCGCGAACTGCACAAATTCCAGCGCCAGTTCGGCGCCCGCATCGTCGACCAGCGCGTTATCTTTTTCTGCCGCAATCATGGGGGATTTTCCTTGTTCAAACTGACCAGCCTCAACCTCAACGGCATTCGCTCGGCGGCCACCAAAGGCCTGGAAGCCTGGGTTGCGGGAACCAGCCCGGATTGTATTTGCGTCCAGGAGCTGAAAGCCCAGGCAGCCGACGTGGCCGGCCGCTTCGAGGAAATTGCCGGCATGAAAGGTTACTTTCACTTTGCCGAAAAAAAGGGCTACTCGGGCGTGGCGATCTACACCCGGCACGAACCGAGCGACGTCATTACCGGCTACGGCTCGACTGAATTCGATGCCGAGGGCCGCTATGTCGAACTGCGCTTCGACCGGCCTGGCCGCAAGCACTGCCCCAGGCTGTCGATCATCAGCGCCTACTTTCCCAGCGGCTCGTCGGGCGAAGAGCGGCAGGCTGCCAAGTTCCGCTTCCTGGCCGAGTTTTACCCGCGCCTGCTGGCCTTGAGGGAAAGTCGAGACTTCGTGCTGTGCGGTGACATCAACATTGCGCATCAGGAAATCGATTTGAAAAACTTCAAGGGCAATAAGAAGAACAGCGGTTTTCTTCCGGAAGAGCGCGCCTGGATGACACAGCTGCTACGCGAGAACGCCCAGGCCGACGCCGCCGAAGCCGAAGCGGCGATTAAAGAATTGACGGCCCACCAGGGCGTGCCCGCGCAATCGCTGAGCGCCGCCGGCGGCGGCGTGGTGGATGTCTACCGCATGCTCAAGCCGCACACCACCGATGCCGCCTACACCTGGTGGAGCAATCGCGGCCAGGCCTACGCCAAAAACGTCGGCTGGCGGCTCGATTACCATCTGGCGACGCCCGCATTTGCTGCGCTGGGGCGCAGCGAGCAGATCTACAAAGAAACCCGCTTTTCAGACCACGCGCCTATGAGTGTGGATTACGAATTTGCGCTGTGAATGCGGCTGTGCTGGCGGGTTGGGGCTGCCAGGTTTTGGCAAGTGCAGACCGATGCACATGGCATGAAGTTGACGCTATCACGGCCATTGAGCAAATACGTTTCGTCTATTTTAATTGCACACAATTTACTTTTACAATCTATAAACCACGCATCGCGCCACTGCTGGCGTCACTTCCGGCGTCATCCATGCGGGTCTGTCTTCATTCAAGCAACCTCAGGAGTTCACACCATGCCCAGAATTCAAGTCAATGCCAACGCAGGCCAACCCGTCGAGCTGCATTACGAAGATCATGGTACGGGCCAGCCCGTCGTGCTAATCCACGGAGCCACGCGGCCGAGTTCAACGCCAGCCTGCTCGACTTCCTGACTTCCTGACATCACCATTGCCCGCTCGGCCGTATTGCAGCGCCAGGGTGCACTCCGAACTTCCCAAACTGTTTCAAAGGAGCCAATTCATGGCCAAAAAACTCCGCATCTACACATCACCTTCGGCCTTTCCAAACCCGCAGCGCGTGCGACTCTTTGCCCACGAAAAGGGTATCGCGCACCTTCTGGACGAGGTGGTGTATGACATGGCCCCCGGCGGCGACCAGCGCAAGTGGCCCCACCTGAAGATGAACCCCTGGGGCGAGACACCAACACTGCAGCTTGAAGATGGCAGCTACCTGTCCGAAACAGTTGCTGTTGCGCGTTATCTGGACCAGCACTTTGACGGTCGCAAGATCCTGGGAGAGGGAGCACTGCAACAGGCACAGGACACGATGTGGAACGACCGTATCTGGGTGCAGATGCTGTACCGGCTGACAACGGCCTTCCACGTGCTGTACCAGGGCCTGGGCCAAAAGCTGGAGCTGACCAGCAACCCGCAGTGGGGGGAGCACTGCCGCAAGGAGGCGCTTTCGCATGCCGCGCTGGTGGACCGGCATCTGGCCGACGGCCGCGCCTGGCTGCTCGGCGGCGACGAGCCCACGTTTGCCGACATCACGCTGTGCACCGCGATCGCCTTCTCGAAGTTCCCGGCGGTCAACACACCGCTGGATGAACGGTTCGAACAACTGGACGCTTTCTGGCGTCGCTGGCAGGCCAGACCAGCGTTTCACGCGGCCTACCGTGATGGCAACAGTGGAATAGACGAGTTGAGCGGGCTCAAGGGCTGATCGGGAAAGCTGCGCGGCTACTGGTTGTTGCTAGTGCGGTGCTGCATGCTGCATGAAGTGAGAAGGCATCGGGTAAACGCAGTTTCACGCGGCCAATTTTCTTACATCGGGACAAGTCACCTGGACGTTCCGTCTATGTGATGACGCCATTACGCTTGGGTACTGTCACGACCGGCCGTAGCACTGGGCTCTTAAACTCAGTTGATCCAGCGCTTTCGTCGCCCGCTGTGGGGCGCGGGGGATGATGACGGGCTGGGTCAGCTCAGCACCGGGCAGGCATGGCACCGTGTCAAGCCGTCAATGGCGGATAACCGGCTCAACCCTGTGCCCAGTCCTTTCCCCTTTTATTGATTGATCAAGCGAGCAACCATGGCCTACCAAAGCACCAACCCCTACGACGGCAAGGTCGTCAAATCTTTCGACGAAATCACGGACGCGCAGCTTGAAGACAAGCTGAAAACTGCATCGAACTGCTTTGAAAGCGACTGGCGGCACAAGAGCTTCGCCGACCGCAAGATCGTGCTGGCCAGGGCCGCCGCCCTGATGCGTGAACGCGCGCAGGCGATGGCCGAACTCGTCACGCTGGAGATGGGCAAGTTGATTCAGCAAAGCCTGGGCGAAGTCGCGTTGAGCGCGGCGATTCTGGATTACTACGCCGAGCATGCGGAGCAGTTTCTGGCGCCTGAAAAGCTGAGCACGCCCAAAGGCGAAGCGATGGTCGAGAGCAGCCCCATCGGCGTGCTGTTCGGCGTGGAACCGTGGAACTACCCCTACTACCAGATCGCGCGCTTCGCAGCGCCCAATCTGATGGCGGGCAACGTGGTGATGGTCAAGCACGCGTCCAGCGTGCCGCAGTGCGCGTTGGCTTTTGAGCAGCTGATGGCGGATGCAGGCGCACCCGACGGCGCCTACACCAACCTGTTTGTGTCGAAAGACCAGATCGCAAAGATCATCAAAGACAAGCGCATTCGCGCCGTAGCGCTGACAGGCAGTGAGGCAGCCGGTGCCGTGGTCGCCGCGCAGGCCGGCAAGCAACTGAAAAAATCGACGATGGAACTTGGTGGCAGCGACGCCTTCATCGTGCTGGAAGACGCCGATCTTGAGAAGGCCGTGAAGCACGCCGTCAGCGGCCGCATGGGCAATGCCGGCCAGGCCTGTACGGCGTCGAAACGCTTCATCGTGGTCGAATCCATGGCGAGCAGTTTTCTGCAGAAATTCCAGGCAGCGATGGAAAACTTCAAGCCCGGCGATCCGATGGACAAACAAACCACGCTGGCCCCGCTGTCGTCGGCAGATGCGTTGAAAAATCTGCTTGGCCAGGTTGACGAGGCGGTGGCCAGCGGCGCGCGTGTCGTGACCGGCGGCAAGCGCATTGAAGGCCACGCGGGGGCCTTCATGCAGCCGACCATCCTGACCGACATCGACAAAAAGAACCCGGCCTACCACGAAGAATTCTTCGGCCCGGTCGCGCTGTTCTTCAAGGTGGCTGACGAAGACGCCGCCGTGGCGCTGGCCAACGATTCACCGTTTGGCTTGGGCGGCAGCGTGTTCACGCAAGACATCGAACGCGGCAAGCGCGTCGCGCGCAAGATCGACACCGGCATGGCGTTTATCAATTCGGGCGCGGTGTCATCACCCGAGCTGCCATTTGGCGGCGTGAAAAATTCCGGTTATGGCCGCGAACTTTCTGGTGCTGGCATTCAGGAATTCGTTAACAAGAAGCTGATTCGGGTGAACTGACCACAGACCGCGTCGGCTTGCTCAGGCACCCGGATCAACCGCCCGGCCGAGTGCTGCGACCAGATCAGACTGGGTGATCATTCCGACCAGCCGCTCGCCGTCACCAATGATCGGGATGTGGTGGTGACCCGTGCTGCCAAATAACGGCACCAAATCCACCAGATGGCGGTGCCTGCTGGCGACCCGCACATTGCGCGTCATGATCTGGCCCACCACTTCGGGCTTGCTGGAATAGACGCTGCGGGTGCTGCGAATCAATGTGCGCAGCTTGTCATCAAATCCTTCATACACATCAAGCTCGGCGGCGCGCAGAAAATCGGCCAGCGTCAAAATGCCGGCGATGCGAAAAGCGCGGTCGACCACCGGCAGAGCCTTGATGCGGCGCTGTTGCAGCAAGGCCCAGGCATCCTGCAGCGGGGTGCCGAATTCCACCGTTACCAGGTCGCGAGACATGATGTCGCTACAACGCACTTCGGCCAGCTTGCGGTCATAGCCTCGCAAATGGGTTTGCAGCAACAGCCCCTTGAGTTCGTCGCGGCTGACGTCGAGCACCTGGTTGTAGCGCGCGAGCACAGCGTCCAGGTCGGCATCGAGCTGCCTGATCCCGTCGGGAGCCGCCCGGCTGGTCGGCGCTAGCTGCAGGTGCGGGTAAGGTCGACGCGTGGCGTTGTTATAGGCAATACCAACGGCCACCAGCACCACCGAGTTCAGCAGTACCGGGTAGAGGGCGTAGGCTGCGTTGTCGATGCCGCCCAGCACCACCAACAGCGCGCTGGCACCACCGGGCGGGTGCAGGCAGCGCAGCGCGAGCATCAGCGCGATGGCCAGCGCCACTGCCAGCGCGGCCACCAGTTCTGGCGAACCCAGCCCGCGCAGGCCGATGACGCAGGCAATGCCCACCAGCGCCGACACCGTGTTGCCGCCCATTACCGACCAGGGCTGGGCCATGGGGCTGGACGGCACGGCGAATACCAGCACCGCACTGGCACCGAGCGGCGCGACCAGCCAGGGCACGCCGGGAACCAGCGCCAGACCGGCCGCGTGACCCAGCAGGCCCGCGACCAGAATCCCGATCAGCGCGCCCAGCACCACGCGCAGCCGCTCCCGGCTGTCAATGCCGCTGCGCGCCGGAAGAAATGCGCGCCACCAGTCCCGGCTGAAGAGCCGGGGCAGCCGGGGTAGCCGGGCTAGGGCTTCGTTTTGGGAGTCTGTCTGTGTGCGTCGGGTCATGTCAGATACCCGCGAAGATCGCGCAAAAAAATGCGCTGAATCTCATAAGGAAATACTGGCCCGCACTGGCTGCGCTGGCAGCCGCTAGCCGCGTGCGCGCTGATACAGCCCCTGCACCTTCGGCACATTGTTTTGCAATTGCTGGATACGCGCGGGGCCTGACGGATGCGTCGACAAAAAGCTGGGGCCACTGGCGCCGCCGCCGGCCTGGCCCATCTTTTCCCACAGGCTGACTGCCGCTTGTGGGTTGTAGCCGCTGCGGGCAGCCAATTCGAGCCCGACCAGATCGGCGTCATTTTCATCGTCCCGGCTAAATCGCAGAGAGATCAGTTGTGTGCCGATATTGGCCGCCACGCCGCCCAGCTCGCCCAAGCCAAAAAGACTGGCGCCCAGCGACAGCAAGGTGCCGGTGCCCTGCGTTTTGGCGATGCGGGCGCGCGCGTGCTCGCGCAGGGCGTGCGCCATTTCGTGGCCCATGATCATGGCTACTTCGTCGTCGGTGAGTTTGAGCTGTTCCAGAATGCCGGTGTAAAAAGCGATCTTTCCGCCAGGCATGCAAAACGCGTTGATCTGCTTGCTGCCGATCAGGTTGACGTCCCACTTCCAGGATTTGGCGCGGTCATTCCACTGCGCGGTGTGCGGCTGCACGCGGGAAAATATGCCGCGCAAACGCTGCAATTGCGGGTTGCCCGCCTCAGCCAGTACGCCCTTGCTGCGCGCCTCGGCCATCATTTTGGAATACTCCTGCGTGGCGGCCGTTTCCAGCTCGTCGGCAGGCACCAGGTTTCGCAGCTGTGACGCCTTGCCGACCTCGACCTGCGCCAGCGCGGGCAAGGTAGCAGCGGCAGCCGCAGAGCCAGCCGCCGCCAGCAAAAAAGCCCGGCGACCGGGCCAGGCCGCGTTTTTGGAATTGCACAAGATACACATGAGTCAATAATAGACAAAATTCAAAATACCGATGTCAGACAAGACCCTCAGCGCCCCAAATATCTCCTCACCAGCCGACGCGGCCCCAACTGCCGCTGATGCCAAACCCGCCTGGCGCGATGTCTGGCGGGTGTATACCGAGATGGCCACATTGCGCATGCTGCTGCTGGGGTTTTCTGCCGGCTTGCCGCTGCTGCTGGTCTTCGGCACACTGAGTTTCTGGCTGCGCGAAGCCGGCATAGACCGCACGACGATTGGTTACCTGAGCTGGGTCGGTCTGGCCTATGGCTTCAAGTGGGTCTGGGCGCCGCTGGTCGACCGGATGCCGATTCCGCTGATGACGCGCTGGCTGGGGCGACGCCGCAGCTGGTTGCTGCTGTCACAGCTCACCATCATCGCGGCGCTGGTCGGCATGGCACTGACTGACCCGCGTCTGGCGCTGACCCCGGTGATCTGGTGCGCGCTGGCCGTGGCCTTTGGTTCGGCCACGCAAGACATTGCACTCGACGCCTACCGCATCGAATCAGCAGAAACGCGGCGCCAAGCCGCGCTGGCTGCAAGCTACCAGACTGGTTACCGCATGGCGATGATCTGGGCCGGCGCCGGCGCACTGTGGATTGCCGCGCGCGCAGAAGTATCCGGCGCAGGCACTTACCAGCAAAGCGCCTGGCAGGTGGCCTACCTGGCGATGGCGGCTTCAATGCTGCTGGGCGTGGGCACGGTGCTGCTGTCGCCCGAGCCGACCGCGCGGGTCATACCGCCGTCTCGCAACGCCGCCGAATGGCTTAAAAGCGCACTGGTCGAACCGTTTGCCGACTTTCTGCGCCGCTACGGCAAGCAGGCGCTGCTGATCCTTTCATTAATCGCTGTGTACCGCATCAGCGACGTGGTGATGGGCATCATGGCGAATCCGTTTTATGTCGATATGGGCTACACCAAGGACGAAGTCGCTGCCGTGACCAAAATCTTCGGCGTCATCATGACGCTGGTTGGCGCGTTTGTCGGCGGCGCGCTGGCGATGCGCTTCGGCGTGATGCGGGTGCTGATGCTGGGCGCGGTGCTGAGCGCCGCCAGCAACCTGCTGTTTGCCTGGCTCGGCTCGCGCGGGCATGACCTGAACGCGCTGATTTTCGTAATTTCGGCTGACAACCTGTCGAGCGGCATTGCGTCGGCGGCGTTCATCGCCTACCTGTCGAGCCTCACCAACATCAATTACTCAGCCACGCAATACGCGCTGTTCAGCTCGATGATGCTGCTGCTGCCAAAATTTCTGGCCGGCTATTCGGGCAAATATGTTGATGCCTTCGGCTACAGCCACTTCTTCACGGCGACCGCCTTGCTGGGCTTGCCGGTGCTGCTGCTGGTGGCGTTGGCTTCAAGGAAAAAACGGCTGTAGCCCAATGAATAATTGCGCAAGCAGCTATTATTGTTATAGCAATAAAAATTGGACTCATTTACCGCAGAGGCGCAGAGAACGCCGAGGTTCGCAGAGGAAATACACAGCAAATTTCAGTCGGTATTTCTCTGACTTCTC
>JANPFZ010000213.1:0-5666 GCA_031423655.1 Polaromonas sp. | reverse complement strand
CGTAAGGGCCGTATCGGCGTGGTGTCGCGTTCAGGCACGCTCACCTATGAAGCGGTGGCGCAATTGACCGAAATCGGTTTGGGCCAGTCGAGCGCTGTCGGCATAGGCGGCGACCCGATTAACGGCCTGAAGCACATCGACGTGATGCAGGCCTTTAACGACGATCCCGATACCGACGCCGTCATCATGATCGGCGAGATCGGCGGCCCGGATGAAGCTGAAGCCGCCGCCTGGTGCAAGGCCAACATGAAAAAGCCGATTGTGGGTTTCATCGCTGGTGTGACTGCACCGGCAGGCAAACGCATGGGCCACGCCGGGGCGCTGATTTCTGGTGGTGCGGACACCGCGGATGCCAAACTCGAAATCATGGAAGCCTGTGGTTTCACGGTGACGCGTAATCCATCTGAAATGGCCAAGCTGCTGAAGGCGCTGCTCTAAAGCGGTAGCTACGGCGTCGATTCGAAAAACTTGATACAGGTCAATTGCGTAAGCACTACTACCAACCTGGGGCCGTAGCTCGACCCGCTAAAATCCCGACAACTTCCAGAAACAAAAAAGCGCCGATTCGGCGCTTTTTTTTAACTCATAACAACGGAACAGACATGATTTTTGGACTCGACCTTTCCTCGCCGCTATTCTGGAGCGCTTTCGGCTCCATCCTGCTCGCCAATATCGTGTTATCGGGGGACAACGCCGTGGTGATCGCCATGGCGGCCCGAACTCTTAAACCCGAGCAGCGCGGCAAAGCCATCTTCTGGGGCAGTGCTGCGGCTATCGTGATGCGTATTGTGTTGACTGTTGTGGCGATCCAGCTTCTGAGCCTGCCCTACCTGAAAATCATAGGCGCGATTCTGCTCGTTTATATCGGCGTGGATCTACTCAAGGGTGAAGACGAAGGGGACGGCGAAGGCAAGGAAATCAACGGCATGATGGCCGCGATTCGTACCATCCTGATTGCCGACCTGGTGATGAGCCTGGACAACGTACTGGCCGTGGCTGCAGCCGCCAAAGGTGATATTGCGCTGCTGGTCATGGGTTTGCTGGTCAGCATTCCACTCATTATTTTCGGTGCCACGCTGCTGACGAAAGTGATGGAACGCTTTCCCGTCATCATCACCATTGGCGCCGCATTGCTCGGTTTTCTGGCTGGTGAAATGCTCCTGACAGACCCTGCGGTGACGCGCCAGTTCGGCGCCATAAACGAACAAACAGTGACCTTCGGCGGCGTGCTCGGCGCTGTTCTGGTGGTCGCGCTGGGAACCTACCTTACCAAACGCCAGGCCGGCAAGTCGTCACGGGGCTGACACCGGATGGTGTAGTGCGGCTTCGTAATTTCGACGCTGAGCAAGGCTGGGCAGGCCCAGTTCCCTCTTGATCCATCCGACCTCCTTTTTGCAACAGTTGATGCACGGCCACGTGTTGTACTCAAAAGTTCCTTGTCGCTCAGCAGGCGCTCTGTTAACGTCAAGCGTCAGGTTTGTAACTCGAAAGATACGTTTAATTTTTTTGGTTACAAGTTGAACTATAGAGCGCAGCATGCTGCAAGTGCTCGGGATGGTGTCCAAGCCCTAGGCGCATTCCCGTCCCTTGGTCTTTATGTATGCAGATCAACAGAGTGGGTGTGAGGGGAAGTACACACCTGGTAACAGAAAAAGCAGCAACGGCGCGGGCAATATGATTTACGAGATTTGTACCTTGACGGACCCGGGCCTGACCCGCGACAACAACGAAGACGCGATTGCGATTGACACGTTGACCGGTCTTTGCATTCTGGCGGACGGCATGGGCGGCTACAACGCGGGCGAGGTTGCAAGCGGCATGGCAGCGGCCTTTATAAAATCTGAAATGGCGCGCTGGCTGGCCCAGACAGGAATGAACTCGAACGCCAGGGAAGTGCGCCGGGCGCTTGAAATCTGCGTCGAAAACGCCAACCATTCGATCTTCAACGCTGCCAACTCAAATCCCCAGTACCGGGGTATGGGCACCACGCTGGTTATGGGCGTCTTTCAGGGTAATCGGGTCACGCTTGGGCACATTGGCGATTCACGCTGCTATCGCGTCCGCAGTGACTCACTGCAGCAACTGACCAAGGATCATTCGCTGCTGCAAGAGCAGCTCGACGCAGGATTGATTTCTGTCGAGGATGCGCAGACCTCACTGAACCGAAATCTGGTCACCCGGGCTCTGGGCGTTGAAGAAATCGTGATGGTCGAGATCAATGAGTTTCGGGTAGAAGTTGGCGACTGTTACCTGCTTTGCTCTGATGGACTGACGGACATGGTCAACGATGCAGATATCGCCACGATTTTTCTGGGGTCAGGCAGCCTGGAGCAAAAAGCTGCACAACTGGTGCAGCAGGCCAATGACAATGGCGGGCGCGATAATATCTCGGTGGTCTTGGCCTACGCCAAAGAAGGCGTCGTCAAGCGCGGCGTTTTGTCCAGAATACTGGGAAACTGACGTGGCAATGAAAATACAAATATCTGACAGGAGCCGGCCATGCCGAAAATGATTGTCTCAATTGACGGGGTCGTGATCCGGGAAGTTCAGGTCACCAAGGACCGCACATCGGTCGGGCGAAGACCTTACAACGATGTCGTCATTGACAACCTGGCCGTGAGTGGCGAGCACGCAGTCTTGCAAATGTCCGGCAATGAGGTCTATCTTGAAGACCTCAACAGCACCAATGGCACCTTCGTCAACGGCAAGGCCGTCAAGAAGCAGTTGCTCAATGACAGCGACATGGTGGAGATCGGCAAGTACAAAATCAAGTATGTCAACGAGGCATCTTCCGGTGCTGTCGACAAGGCGATCATGAGCCTGTCCCGCGCGGCAGAGCTGTCACCGACTTCGCCCATCGGGCCCTCTGCGGGTATCTTGCCTGTAAGTGAATCCGGCGGCACAGCCGCGATCAAGGTCTTGTCAGGCGCTGCGGCAGGCCGCGAAGTGGCCTTGGTCAAGGTCGTGACCACCATCGGCAAGCCTGGTTTGGCCGTTGCCGCCATCACGAAGCGGCCCCACGGCTTTGTCGTGGTGCATGTTGAAGGAAGCAGCAAACCCACACTCAACGGCACTCCCATCGGCACCGAGCCAGTCTTACTGTCGCACGGTGACGTGCTTGAGCTTGCCGGCACCAAAATGCAGTTTGTCCAGCAGTGAGGCCTGACGGCCAGTACTGACCGGCGTCAATTCGCGTGGTGTTGCACGCCAGCACTGCGCGGGTCGGGTTGGCCGGGTTCCGCCAACCGCAGCCATGCCACTTCTTATTGGTAACGCCAACGTGAATTTTTGCAGCCGTCGAAGCGGCCGCTCATGACCGTTTTCGCACGCCACTGGGCGCGCATTGCCGTCACGCTGATTCCGCTGGTTTTTGCTTTGCTGCATGCCGGTGGCGCACTGCGCATCGGGGTGCTGCAACGGCTTGATGACATCATCTACGATGCGCGGCTTCGCGCCACGATGTCCGCGACGCTGGACGAACGTATCGTGGTCGTCGACATTGATGAACAAAGCCTCGCAGAAGTCGGCCGCTGGCCCTGGAGCCGCAACCGGCTGGCTTCGCTGATGGACGAATTGCTGCTTCGCCAGCAGGTCGCGCTCATCGGCTTTGACGTAGTCTTTGGCGAGGCTGACGAAAGCTCCGGGGTCAAGCAGCTTCGTCAACTGGCTGCGGGACCCTTGAGGGACCAGCCCGGCTTTATCGACAAGCTGGCGCAACTCGAGCCTCGGCTTGACTACGACGCTGCGTTTGCCCGCTCGATGGAAAACCGCCCGGTTGTGCTGGGTTACTACTTCACCAAAGACCGCGACGGGCGCGCCAACGGCGTGTTGCCTGACCCCGTCATGCAACGCGAAAGCCTGCAGGGGCGTCCGATTCAATTTTTGAGCTGGAACGGCTACGGCGCCAATATCGCGGCACTGGCCCGAGCCGCGCCCCGGGCCGGATTTTTTAACTCCATCACCGATGCCGATGGCGTGGTGCGCTCGATGCCGCTGGTGGTCGAATCAGCCGGGCAGTATTACGAGTCGCTAGCGCTGGCGATGCTCCGCATGCGCATAGGTTCGCCTCAGGTTGCGCCTGGTTTCCCGGCGGCAAGTGTTCTGGGCGGCGGCAAAGACAGCGGTTACCAGCGCCTTGAAAGCATTTTGCTCACCAGCGGGAATAAAACGTTGTCCATTCCCGTCAACGAGCGGGTGGCCACGCTGGTGCCCTTTCGGGGTGCTGGTGGGCCACAAGGCGGTTCGTTCCGGTATATTTCGGCCGCTGATCTGCTGGCGGGCCGTCTGCCCGCTGGCGCGCTCAAGGAAAAAATTGTGCTGGTCGGCACCACCGCACCGGGATTGCTGGATTTGCGGGTCACGCCGGTCGGGGAAACCTACGCCGGCGTGGAAACCCATGCCAATGTGCTCTCAGGCCTGCTCGACGGCCGCGTGATGGTCCAACCAGACTACGCGCGTGGCTTTGAGTTCGTGATGTTGGTTGTTGCCGGGCTGTTGCTGGCGTTTGCACTTCCACTGCTTTCTGCGCCACGCGCTGTGGCTGCAAGCCTCTCTGTGATCTCGGGCCTCATCGGCATCAACCTCTGGCTCTACCTGGGCTACGGCTTGGTGCTGCCGCTGTCCAGTGCGCTGGTCATGGCCCTGGTCGCTTTCGCGCTGAACATGAGCTACGGCTACGTCATTGAAAGCAGATCCAGGCGCGAGCTGGCAAACCTGTTCAAAACCTACGTGCCGCCGGAGTTGGTGCGCGAGATGTACCGCGACCCCAAGCGTTACACGATGCAAGCCGCCAGCAAAGAGCTAACGGTCATGTTCTGCGACATCCGCGGCTTCACCAGCCTGTCGGAATCGATGGAGCCGACGCAGTTGCAGGCCCTGCTCAACGACGTGTTCAGCGAACTGACCGCCGTGATTCGCGCCAATCGCGGCACGGTCGATAAATACATAGGCGACTGCGTGATGGCTTTTTGGGGCGCCCCAGTGCATGACGCTGGCCATGCCCGCCTGGCCGTCAAGGCCGCGCTTGAAATGTTGCGAGCGGTTGACCAGATCAACGCGCAGCACCGGGACAGCGGGCTGGCCGAAATCGGCATTGGCATCGGCATCAACACCGGGCAGATGTGCGTCGGCGACATGGGCTCGGACGTTAGGCGCAGCTACACCGTCATCGGCGACGCCGTCAATCTCGCGTCCCGTATTGAAGGCTTGTGCAAAACCTATGGCGTGAACATCGTCGTAAGTGACAACACCCGCGCCCAGACCGGCGGTTTCGAGTGGCAGGAACTCGACAAGGTTTATGTCAAGGGGCGCCAGCAGGCTGTCGCCATCTTTTCACCTCTGCATCCAAATCAAGACTTGACCCCGGCCACTGGCGAGCAGGAAATGTGGAGGCTAGCCTTAAAAGCTTACAGGTCGCAAGATTGGGACACTTGCCAGCCGCTATTGCTGGAGTTACTACGCAAAAGTGGGGAAAAGTACCTTTACTGCTTGTACGCGGAGCGGGTAGCCTCTAGGCAACGGTTGCCTTTCGACCCCCAATGGAACGGCACCACCAGTTTTGACACCAAATAGACCACCAAACAAACAGCACACAGGGCCACCGGAAACCCATGAAAGTTCGCGTATTGGGTTGCTCCGGCGCCATCGGCAAAGACTGCCGTACCACT
>JANPFZ010000212.1:0-5495 GCA_031423655.1 Polaromonas sp. | reverse complement strand
CGCCGCACCAGCATATGCCCTGCCCCGCTGCCGCGCAGCGTACTGCGCGTGTTGATGCGGCCGATGCTGGCTTCCTTGAACTTCACGCCGGCCGCAAAGCAGCGCGCGCAGGCCACAAGCCGGCCGCTGGATGTGCCCAGCAGATGCATGGCAGCGGCATCGGCGCCGTCCATATCCTGAAAAACGCAGGCCTGCTCGACCACAAACACCTCCGAGCGAAGCTGAAGCAACTCATAGAGCTCGGTCAAGCTCAAGGCATCAAACGCGGCAAACTTCCAGCTGATCTCACTCCCGTGAATTGACTCTTTCATGCCGCCTTGACTTCCTTCAGCACATAACCGATGCGCGGCAGATGCACGTGCACGGTGCCGGCCCGTTCGTCTTCGCGGCGCAGGGTGTAGTGCATGCGCGTGGCGGCGACCAGTTCGCCCACCGTGGGCTCGGGGCCGAAATTCTCGCTGGTGATCTGCACCTGGCTGCCCAGCGCAATGCCGTGCTCGTCCTGAAAAATATCGTCGTGCAAAGGGGCAGGGTTGGAAGCCGCCGCCACCTCAATTGCCTCTTGCGCGCTGTATTTTTCGAACGTTCCATGGCCGATGGCATGCATGCGGTCCATCCATTCCAGCACTGCCGGCGTCGCATTCAAAATATCGGCCAGCACCGACGTGCGGGTGCGCGTGAACCACAGCGGGTGGACCATCGCAAAGTCGGCGATGCAGGGTAGTTCACCGAGCAGAAAAGGCCCGTCGTCGAGCATGTCAGACATGCGGCGCAGGTACGACTTGTAGGCCGCAGCGGCGTCGGCAAAGTGCATGCGCGGCTGGCCCGAGCGCATGGCCTGGCGGTCATCGAAGAAAGCCTTCGCGGCTTCAGGCGGCATGTGGTCGAACAGCTGCGCCACACCTTTGGGCTGCGTGTTGTAGGCCATCGCGGTCCAGAACAGTGTGTTGTCGGCCCAGTGGGCCAGCGTGCGCGCCAGTCCCTTGCTGGGTTCGGGGTATAGCGAGGGGTGCGGCTGCAGGTGTTCCAGCACGTCGCTGATGAGGGCCGTGTCGCAGTAGATGTCACTGCCGATCTGCAGCACCGGTGTTTTGCGGTAACCACCGGTCAGCGCGGTCAGATCGGGCTTGGGCGCGATCGATGGAATCACCACCGACTTCCAGGGCAAATGCTTGTAGCCGAACATGAGCCGCACTTTTTCAGAGAAAGGCGAGCGCGGGTAGTGGTGAAAAATCAGCGCGGTCATGGGTGGCTCCTGAACAGGGTGTTTTTTATCACTGCGGTCACTACTCAAGCATCGCCCGGGCGATGATGCTGTCGAAATGGGTGTCTGCGGCAAGCGTGCCGAAGGTATGGCCCCAGTTGCCCGCAATGCGTGATTCGCAAAACGCATCCGACACTTCGGCAGGTGCGCCTTGGGCCAGCAACGCGCCCTGCACCGCCAGCGCCACGTCTTGCGCCAGCCGGCGGGCTTCTGATTCGTTGGCAAGGCCTTCGATGCGTACTGGAAGTGAAGCTGCGAAACCATCCAGCGCCGGATGCGCGCCTTTGGCCCTAGCCAGCTCGTGCAGCAGCGCGCCCACGGCATCGCCTTTTCTGAGGGCGCGCAAAAAATCAAGCGCCATGATGTTGCCCGCGCCTTCCCAGATCGAGTTGAGCGGCATTTCGCGGTAGATGCGCGCCATGACGCCCTCGCCGCCTTCTTCGACGTAGCCGTTGCCGCCCAGGCATTCCATCGCTTCCTGCGCGAAATGGCTGCCGCGCTTGCAGATCCAGAACTTGGCAATCGGCGTCAGCAGCCGCGCCATGGCCACCTCCTGTGCCTCTTCCTTATGGTCAAAAGCCCTTGCTAGCCTTATGGAAAGTGCGCAAGCAGCTTCACTTTCGATAGCAAGATCAGCCAGCACATTGCGCATCAGCGGCTGATCGATCAGCAGTTTGCCGAAGGCCTGGCGCTGCGAGGTGTGGTTCAACGCCAGGCTGAGCGCCTGCCGCATCAGGCCACTGGTGCCGAGCGCGCAATCCAGACGCGTCATGCTGCCCATCTCAAGAATCTGCGGCACGCCGCGGCCTTCATCGCCGACCAGCCAGGCTTGCGCGTTGTCGAATTCGACTTCGGCGCTGGCGTTGGCCTTGTTGCCGAGCTTGTTCTTCAGGCGCTGGATGCGGATGGCGTTCAAGCTTCCATCAGGCAGCACGCGCGGCAGGAAAAAGCAGCTCAGGCCACTGTGGGTTTGCGCCAGCACCAGAAATGCATCGCACATCGGGGCCGAAAAAAACCACTTGTGGCCGGTGAGCCGGTAGTGCTCGCCCCAGTGGTCGTTTCCTTCACGCACAGCGCGCGTCGTGTTGGCGCGCACGTCCGAGCCGCCCTGCTTCTCGGTCATGCCCATGCCCATGGTCAGGCCAGGTTTTTCACGCCATAGTTTGAGCGCAGGGTCATAGGAGCGGCTGGCGAGTTTGGGCCCCCAGTCGGCGTAGATAGCTGCATTGCTTTTCAACGCCGGCGTCACCGCGTAGGTCATCGAGATCGGGCACAACGTGGACGGTTCGAGCTCGGTGAAAAGCATGAAACCGGCTGCGCGTTCGACGTGACTGGACGCGTTCGGCGTCAGGGTGAGCGGCCGCAGCGCAGGCTCGCCCCAAGCAAGGCCAGCCCCCTCGGGGAGCGTGGGGGCCACTTTTCCCGGCTGCGAGCTGTGCAGGCCGGCACCGATAGCCAGTGTCATCAGCGCGTGATAACTAGGATGAAACTCGACCTGATCAATTCGCCTGCCAAACCGGTCATGACTGTGCAGCACCGGCGCATTGACGTTCGCCAGCCGCGCATGCGCCTGCATGTCGGCACTGCCAAGCGTGGCACCCAGCGCAGCCAGGGCCGCCGTGTCCAGCAGCGGCGCGTTGAACTTCAGCGCATCGCGCAGCGGCCGGTTCGATGCAAACAGCTTGTAGTCGACCAGCGGCTGCGGCTGGTTGAAGACTTCATGCGTGCTGTTCATAATGCGGCCTGGGTGCCCGGAAAGGCGGGTATCAGTCGATCAGCTTGACGATCTGCTTGCCAAAATTTTTGCCTTTGAGCAAACCCAGAAACGCTTCAGGTGCCGCTGCTATGCCTTGCGCCACCGACTCGCGCGGCTTGAGCTTGCCGGTGCCGACCAGCGTGCCGAGCTCCTTTAACGCCTCGGGCCAGATCTCGGGATGCTCGGACACGATGAAGCCCTGAATTCTCAAGCGGCTCATCAAGATCAGCGCCGGGTAGCTCATGGGCACCGGCTTGCCGTCATAGCCGGCGATCATGCCGCACAGCGCGATGCGACCGAAGGCGTTCATCAGCGGCAGCACCGCGTCAAGCACCATGCCGCCGACGTTTTCAAAGTGGCCTTCGATGCCGTCGGGGCAGACTTCCTTGAGCGCTTTCGAAAGCGAGGCCGCGTCCTGGTGCAGTTTGTAGTCAATGCAGGCGTCGAAACCAAGTTCGTCGACAGCGTATTTGCATTTGTCCGGGCCACCCGCAATGCCGACCGCGCGGCAGCCACGTGTCTTGGCCAGTGCGGCGAAGGCGCTACCCACTGCGCCGGTGGCAGCGCTCACCACCACCGTGTCGCCGGCTTTCGGAGCGATGATTTTGTTCAGCCCGTACCAGGCGGTCACGCCCGGCATGCCGACGGCGCCAAGGTAATGTGACAGCGGCACATGGCTTGTATCGACCTTGCGCAGTGCGCCCGGCTGCCCGGCATTGACCACGCTGAATTGCTGCCAGCCGCCCATGCCGACAACCTTTCACCGACCTGAAATTTCGGCGAGCGGCTCTCGATGATTTCACCCACCGTGCCGCCCTGCATGACTTGGCCGAGCGGCTGCGGCACGGCGTAGCTTTTGCTTTCGTTCATGCGGCCGCGCATGTAGGGGTCGAGGCTGAGGTAGTGGTGGCGCACCAAAACTTCGCCGTCATCGAGCGGCGGCGTGTCGCTGCTGACGAGTTTGAAGTTGCTGGCCTGCGCTTCGCCGGTGGGGCGGCTGTCGAGTAAAAACTGCTTGTTGATTGGCATGGAAGTCTTTCAGAAAATAAGCTCAACGGCGGGTCTGCCGGGAAGTTGTCATCAATACTATCGCTATTATCTTTATAGCTGCTTGCGCAGTTAAAACCGGGGCTAGAGGCCTATTTGACCTTATGGCGCAGGTCATCAGGTCATGGTGATCTCTAGTCGGTCGAAATCGACCCGGATGGCGCGTTCAGTGCATTCGAACTTTTGGCGCCCGTCGGCAGCCGCTTGACGTATTTGAATGTCCCTGTCGCGTGCGCGCAAGCCTTGCCCTGCACGTCGAACAGCGTGGCTTCGGTAAAAGCCAGCGTGGCGGTGCGATGCATCAGCCGCCCTTTGGCCGTCAGGCGACTGCCGTTACCAGGCGCGGGCTGCATGAAGCTGGTTTTCATCTCGATGGTGACCACACCCATGTCTTTTTGAACGCTGCGCGCCGCGGTCGCCATCGTCACGTCGAGCAAAGTCATGATCGCGCCGCCGTGCGTGACGGCGAACGAATTCAGGTGCTCGGGCAGCGGTGTATAGCCGATGGCTGATTCGCCAGCTTCAAACGCTTCGAGCGCAAAGCCGAGGTGCGTGACGAACGGTATTTCTGCGCCGAAGTTCATGGCGAGGCTTTTTCACAAGTCATACCGTAGCCCCCATTCAAGCAGGGGCCGCGGAACCGGCTTTGCCGGGCTGTAGGCGCAGCGGCCCCCTCGGGGGGCAGAGAGTTACGCGAAGCGAACGAGCGTGGGGGCAACACGTTAGCCACCTGTTATGACTGAAACTCCGCCATCCACCGCCATGTATTGCCCGGTGATGTGCTTGCCCGCATCAGACGCGTACAACACACACAAGCCCTTCAGGTCTTCATCATCCCCCAGGCGTCCCAGCGGTGCATGCGCTGCCAGCTTTTCTTCGCCCAGCGCCTTCAGCGTGCCCATCGTCATCTTGCTGGGAAAAAAGCCTGGGCAAATCGCGTTGACGGTGAGGTTGTAGGCGCCCCATTCACAGCCCAGCGCGCGTGTGAAATTGATCACCGCGCCCTTGGACGTGTTGTAGGCGATGGTGGTCATTTCGCGCGGGTTGCCGCCCAGGCCGGCAATTGACGCTACGTTGATGATGCGACCTGATTTGCGCGGGATCATGCTGCGTTTGGCGATGTGCTGGCTCAAAATAAAGTAGCCTCGAATGTTGAGATTCATCACCTTGTCCCAGGCATCGACCGGATGGTCTTCGGCCGGTGCGCCCCAGGCGGCGCCGGCATTGTTGACCAGAATATCGACATGGCCGAAGCGCAGAATAGTTTCATCGGCCAGCGCGCGAATATCGGCTTCTTTCGCGCAGTCAGCCGCTATCCAGTCAACGTCGATGCCGGCAGATTTCAATTCAGCCGCAGCCTCAATCAGATCGTCAGCCTTGCGCGAACTGAGCATGATTTTTGCGCCGGCCTCGCCCAGCGCCTGCGCC
>JANPFZ010000211.1:0-2869 GCA_031423655.1 Polaromonas sp. | reverse complement strand
TGACGGAAAAAACAGCGATGGCGGCAAGCCGCCTGAGGTGAAGGAGGTTTGAAAAATGGTTCATCCGGGCGATGCTATCGGCATCTCAGCGCCCTTGCTTCTGGGGATTTACGAGCTAGGAAGCGGGGTGCATAGCAAACGCGGACGGCATGGCGCAGGCGCACCGGCTTATTTTGGTCGCGGATCCACCCTGTTGGGTCGCTGCCCTGGTCAATATGCCAGCCCACCATGGCAGACAACACCTCGGGCAATACATTCGCGTCCAGCTCCTGATTTAATAGTGACTGGTCTGACGCTGCGGCTGGCGGGTTCTGGAATTCAGGGCGCAGCCAGCAGATACGGCCGGCTTTTTCTTTTGCCGCGCGCGCCAGGACGCGTCATTGACTTTCGCGCTTCTCGCCCGGCGGAAAAATCTGCTCCAGGTACGCCTCAAGCACTGTCGCTGCCTCATTGAGAAACACAAACTCGGCATCGCTCAAGGGGTAACCGTGCTCGTCCGCATGGCAGAACGTGCCGAACAATTCGCCCCGATGTGAGGCCAAAGGCAGACCGACATAACTTCCCAACAGCGCGGGGTTGGGAAGGGCCTGAAACCGCGGGTCTGTTTTGACGTCTGTCGCTACCACCAGGCCCCCTTCCTGAACCGCAATCTCGCAAAAGCTGTCTTTCAGGGCCGCGTGTGCAAGCGCTGCGCCCGAGCTGCCCAGTTTGTCGATGAAAGCGACGCGGTGCAGCTGCCCGTGCTGTAGGCGGTACACCGATGTGAAGCGGTGGGGTACGCGCTGGTTCAGGAATTCCAGACCCACTTTCAGTCCACGCTTGAACAAGACGTGATGAAAGTTTGCCAGCGCTGAGCCGTCTTTCGACATAGGTTTACCTTGGTGCGCAATGCGCCGGTCGTTGGAGGCCAATTTCAACATTCCCGACAGCCCCAACACCAGCGGGCTGGCCGGGTACTGCGGCAAGAAAGATGTTCGGCCACGTCAGGTACCTGCCCGGTTTTTCCGGCTCGCAGGGTATCAATCGACAGAAATGCTATCGGGCTTCAAAGGGCCTGTATGTGCGCTAGGGAACGCAAGGGAAGTAACGCTTCTGAAGCAGCAGGAATGACTACATCAGGTCGCTGAATAAGCGATTGCCAGAACTCTGAAATGCGCACCTGGTGCTCAACCCAGCGGTTCATACTTGCCCGCTATGCACGCATCCATCACCCGGCTCAAACAACTCGCGCGTGATTGGACCCGCAAGCGCCACCTCTTTGCGTTGCTGGTATTTTCTGCAGCCGCTGTGCTTTTTGTCAGCGAGGACTCCTACCGCAAAATGGTTTCCACCGTGGGCGGGGGCATCGCTTTTACCGACTCGCGCGTTCGTTCGGCGCGGCTGCTGCAACTGCTGGCGGATGTCAGAACCGCCGAATACGGCTATCTGCTCACGGGGCAGCCCGAGTTTGCGACGCAGTTCGACGAGGCACGGCAACAGCTGCCCGATGCCCAGAGCGCAGTGACCCGGTTGTTCGCCAGTCAGGGCGCCGATGGGGCGGCTACCGCCCGGCTGGTTGCCGCCGTCACCGAGCGCGAGGTTGCGCAGGTCAACCGGTCTTTTGAACTGGCGCGTGCGGGCGATGCCGCCGCTGCCATCGACCGCGTCACTCAGGCGGCATCGCGCACCGATATTCAGGCGCTGCGCCAGACGCTGCAACAACAGCTGGACCAGGCCGCCAGCCTGCAGATAGCCAACCAGGCGACGCTTTACGACGCACTCTGGCTGGGCCGCGTAGTGGTCGGCTTGCTGACGCTGGCCACACTCGCCAGTGCTTTGATGTTGTTCATGCAGCGCCGGCGTCAGGACGCCGAACGCCGGGACCAGCGCGCGCGGCTGGCGGCCGAGGTGCAGTGCCGCACCGACCGGCTGACCGAACTCGCCAGCTACCTGCAGTCGGTGCGGGAAGACGAGCGCGCCAGCGTCGCCCGCGAGCTTCACGATGAACTCGGTGCCTTGTTGACGGTCAGCAAACTTGAAATTGCCAGAGCCTGCAACCGGGCCGGCAACAACGCTGAAATTCTGTCCAGCCTGGCCCGTGTCACGGCCTCACTGAACAAAGGCATTGCCCTGAAGCGCCGCATCATTGAGGACCTCACGCCTTCTTCACTCACCCAGCTGGGGCTGACGGTGGCGCTGGAGACCCTGTGCACCGAGATGAGCGTGAGCCTCGCCATACCGGTCAACGTGACCATGGTTTCCCTGCAGCTACCGCCCGCGTCGGAGCTGGCGGTCTATCGGTTTGTGCAGGAGGCGTTGACGAACATCGGCAAATACGCAAAGGCCTCAGCGGTCAACGTCAGGCTGGCCGCCGCAGACGGGCATGCCGCCGTCGAAGTGCAGGACGACGGGGTGGGTTTTGACTCTTGTAGCAGCCACATCGGCCGGCATGGGCTCTCAGGCATGCAGTTTCGCGCGGAGTGTCTGGGCGGCTTGATGAGCGTACGAAGTGCAATTGGCGCAGGCACGACCTTGCGCATCGAGTTTCCGCAGTCGTCGGCTAGCTTCAGCACGCCCGATGTGACGGCCCCCGCCACGGCGCTGGTCGCGTCCCCCATGCCGTCTTGAGCTGCGTGCCGGACCACGGCGGTTGAAGGCCTTCCTGGGCGATTATTTATAGGCAAAATCGGCCTGCAGCCTAGGTAATAACTGCGTTAGCAGCTCTTGATTTAATAGCAAATATCCTCTGTTCCCCGTCTGGCATATGAACTTCAGGAGGTACAGTTAGAGGTGTATCTGCGGTACTAAGTGGCATAATAGTAAGATGAAACGAGTCTTCAAAACCCGTCACTTCGCCCGATGGATGCGCAAAACGGAATTGACCGACAGG
>JANPFZ010000210.1:0-10161 GCA_031423655.1 Polaromonas sp. | reverse complement strand
GCGCCGGCTCGGCTGAAGAAGTTGCGCAGTCCATCGTCTGGTTATTGTCAGACGCCGCCAGTTACACCACTGGTGCTCTGCTAGACGTCACGGGCGGCCGCTGAAAATGTACCCCCACGGTCGCCCACTTCGGGGAGCAGCAAGCCCCACGAAGTGGGCAACCGTGGGGTACATTTTCAGCGGCCGCCCGTGACATCTAGCAGAGCACCAGTGGTGTAACTGGCCGCGTCTGACAATAACCAGACGATGGACTGCGCAACTTCGTCAGCCGAGCCGGCGCGCTGCATCGGCACCTGCGGCGCGACGTCACGCGCCCGGTTCGGCAGGCCACCCGACGCATGGATGTCGGTTTCGATGATGCCCGGCCGCACCGCGTTGACGCGAATGCCCTCAGCGGCGACTTCCTTCGCCAGCCCGATAGTGAAGGTGTCAATCGCGCCCTTGGCTGCCGCGTAATCAACATACTGGCCGGGCGAGCCGATGCGCGCTGCGGCACTCGACACATTGACAATCGCGCCGCCGATGCCGCCGCCCTGCGTGCTCATGCGCTTGACGGCTTCACGCGCGCACAGGAACGATCCGAAGACGTTGACCGCAAACATGCGCTGCAGGCGCGCCATCGTCATCGCGTCGACGCGATTGGTCTGGTCCACCACACCCGCGTTGTTGACCAGCGCGTCGAGGCGGCCGAATTCAATGTCGATTTTTTTGAACATCGCCATGATGTCTTTTTCGACCGCCACGTCGGCCTGGACCGAAAAGGCGCGGCCGCCGGCGGCACGAATCTTCCGCACCACCTCGTCGGCAGCCGCCGAATGAGTAGCGTAATTGACGGCCACCGAATAGCCGTGCTGCGCTGCCAGCAGCGCCGTGGCGGCGCCAATACCGCGCGAGCCGCCGGTGATCAAAAGAGTTTTTTCCAATTGCGACTCCTGTTATAAAAGTGGGTCTGTACGCACGCCAGCAATGCGCGCACTGCCGGGTCAATGTACCGCAGAGCCCCAGCCGCTGGCAAACAAACCTTAAAAAATGGAGACGACTTTGAACACCACCGTTGACTACTACTTCACACCCCAAAGCCCGTGGACTTACCTCGGCCATGAACGCTTTGCGCAGATCGCACGCGCGGCCAACGCGGCGGTGCGCGTACTGCCGATTGACCTGGGCGGCAAGGTGTTTCCGATCTCTGGCGGCTTGCCCGTGGGCCAGCGCGCGCCGCAGCGGCAGGCTTACCGCCTGCTCGAATTGCAGCGATATTCAGACCACCTGCGCGCGCCGATCAATGTCAAGCCAAAGCATTTTCCGGTCAGCGGTGATGAATCAGCGCGGCTGATTATTGCCGTCGATCTGCACGATGGCAGCGACGCCGCGATGACGATATCAGGCGCCGTCTTCAGTGCGGTGTGGGTGCGTGAGCGCAACATCGTCGACGAAAAAGTGCTGGCAGAATTGCTGGCGGAATGCGGCCTGGATGCGGCGCGCCTTGAACAATCGCACAGCCAGTCGGTGCAGGCGCGTTATGAGGCCAACACGCAGCAGGCAATTGACGCCGGTGTCTTTGGCGCGCCCAGCTATGTGGTCGATGGCGAGATTTTCTGGGGCCAGGACCGGCTTGATTTTGTCGAGCGGCGGCTGGCCTTGGGCTAACGCCGCCCCGTTTTTTTAACCTTTTACCGGAGCAATATCCCATGGGTCAATTCATCAATCTCAAGGCCGCCGACGGCTTCACCGTGCCCGCTTATGTGGCCGAGCCGTCAGGCACGCCACGCGGCGCCGTCGTCGTGGTGCAGGAAATCTTTGGCATCAATTCGCATATCCGCTCGGTGGCGGATCGCTTCGCTGCCGAAGGCTATCTGGCGGTTGCGCCGGCCACGTTCGAGCGCGTGAAACCGGGCGTGGACCTGGGTTATACCGAGGCCGATATGAACGCCGGTTTTGGGTTGAAAACTGCGGTCACTGAATTGCCCGGCGCGGGCGTGCTGCAAGACATCCAGGCGGCGATTGACCACGCGGCTAAATTCAGTGGCGCCGGGGGCGGCAAGGTCGGCATCGTCGGTTTTTGCTGGGGCGGGCTGCTGACATGGCAGGCGGCGTGTACGCTCAAAGGTTTGAGCGCAGCAGTGCCCTATTACGGCGGCGGCATCACCGCGCCGGAAGAGATCGCGCGGCAGCCGCATTGTCCGGTGATGGCCCATTTCGGCGACCAGGATCACTGGATTCCGATGGACGGCGTAAAAGCATTTAAAAAAGCGCACCCCGAAGTCGAGGTACACGTTTACGCAGCCAACCACGGCTTCAACTGCGACCAGCGCGGCTCCTACACCGAAGCCGCAGCGACGAAAGCGCGCGATCGCACGCTGAAGTTCTTTGCTGACAAACTGGCCTGAAGCGCTGCCCGGCGCGCCGATGTTCAAGTCATTTCGGCCTGTAGCCCTCGTAGTACCGGCCTAGGCAGCTATTATTTTAGTAGCGTTTTGCGCACCTGTCCGGGCTGCAGACTACGCCGGCCAGCGGTCATTCCCCATCAAGCCACGGGGTCAAGTAACACATCGTGTGCATGTCTCGGGGGCAAAATCACCCACATGGTCCAGCTTCATTATTTTCCCAGCACTGCCAGCATGGCACCACACATCCTGCTCGAAGAAATCGGTGCGCCGTATGAGCGCGTGCTGGTGGACCGCACGCAGGGCGTTCAAAAAACGCAGCAATATTTGCAGCTCAACCCCAACGGCTTGATTCCGTCGCTTACTGACGGCGATCTGGTGCTGTATGAGTCGGCGGCGATTTGCCTATACCTGTGCGACAGCCACCCTGAAGCTGCCTTGGCGCCGCCGCTGGGCAGTGCCGCGCGGGCGCATTTCTACAAGTGGCTGATCTGGCTCACCAACACGCTGCAGGCCACGCTGATCGTGTATTTCTACCCCGAGCGCTGGATGAACGCCAGCAACCCGGCCGGTGCCGCTGAACTAAAAGTTCATGCCGAAGCCAGGGTGCGCGTGCTGATCGATCAGTTGGACTCTGAACTGGGCCGTCACGGTGGCCCGTGGCTGCTGGGTGAGGCCTATACCGCCGTCGATGCCTACACGCTGATGCTGTGCCGCTGGACGCGTAACTTCGGCCAGCCCGCCCGCACGCGCCCGCAGCTTGGGCCGTATTTGCAGCGGGTGCTGGCGCGGCCTGCGGTCATCCGGGCGTTTGAGGCCGAAGAGCTGGCAGCGCCCTGGGTTTGAAAAGCGCTTGCCGGCGCGCGTTAGACCGGCCTGCACGCCCGGTTTTCGTGTTAAATAGCGCTCTAGCCCAATAACTACGTGCGCAAGCAGCTATTAACTTTGTAGCATCTGGCTGGCTTCCAGGATTGGTTGCAGCGGCGTCGGGTTATTCAGCGCGCTTGCCTGACATCACCTCGAAGCTGCGCCGCGCGACCGGGCTGTGGCGTGGTCTGACCTGAACATCAGGGGTGCCAGTGGCCGATGCTGGCGCACGCACGCGGTGTCAGTTGGCCTGCATGAAGCCGTTGACCTGTGGCTCGCACAGGTGGCATCGCTGCTAGCGCCCGCTGCGGGCCAGATACCGCTTGCGCCAGAACACGGTGATGACCACCACCACGATCAGCAGCATCACGCCCAGCGTTGCCCAGAAACCCCAGCTGGTGTGAATGGCGGGCATGAACTCGAAGTTCATGCCGAAAAAACCAGTGATCAGGTTCAGCGGCAGAAAAATTGCCGTGACGGCGGTTAGCGTTCGCATGATGTCGTTGGTGCGGTGGCTCTGGGCGCTGAAATGCATCTGCACGGCGGTTTCGGCGCTTTGCTCAAGGCGGCGCACATGGTGGACCACGCGCTCGATGTGTTCCAGCACGTCGCGGGAACGGATTTTCAGCAGCTCGCGTTCGCGCTGCGCGGCCGGCTCGGCGCTGTCGGGCCAGGTTTCGACCGAATCAATCCAGTCCTGCACAGCGGCGCGCTGGTCTTCGCAAATTTCGTCGAGCTGGTGCATCGCCACCCGCGCGTCCATCAGCGTGTTCCAATTGTTGAATCGGGTGGCGGGGTTGAGCAGTTCGGTCTGCCAGTGATCGAGCTGGCGCGTCAGGACCCGGCGCAGCGCCAGATAACTGTCGACCATGGTATTGACCACGCGCAGCATCAGATCGGCCGGACTGGCCGGCAGCTTCACACCGCTGGCACGCGATTCGGCCGACGTGGCGTTGAGCAACTTGAGCGCATAGGCGTCGCGCACGGCGCAGTCGGTCGGGTGAACGGTGAGCAGCAGCTTGTCGAACACCGCAAAGCCGACCGGGCTGGTGTCGATGCGCTTGAGCACCGGCGGACCACCGCGTTTGACGCGTTCGTGCAAGACTTCGCCGGGCTGCGACATGTCAGACTCTGAAACGCCTGCGGCCAGGCGCCGGAAGACCAGAATGTCGTACTGCGAGGTGTAGTCGTAATGCGACGGCAACTGGTTGTTCAGCAGATCGACGACGTGCAAATCAACCAGCGGTGTGCCGCACAGGGTTTGCAGTGTCGCCTGCACCTGCGACTGCAACACCTCGAACTCGCGCCGGGCACAGGCAACCCAGACAAAGCCCTGCGCCGGCAGCTCTGTCGGCAAGGTGTCGGATTCAACGATGCGCTGCTGGCCGGGGGTGATGTAGAAGACGCGCATGGGGCTCCAGGGCAGGGATTTTATGGATTAAAAAGGCCGGTAGCCCAAGTAAAATAAGCGCAAGCAGCTACTATTTTAATAGCGTCAACTCCGGCTGGTCACGCACTGGATTGTCGTCCGCGGGTGCGGGCAGAACCCACTCCTTAACCTCTGGTCAGCTCCGCCGCTGCAGCTTGCGCGCCGCATCGATCGCGAAGTAGGTCAGCACGCCATCAGCGCCCGCCCGCTTGAAGGCCAGCAGGCTTTCCATCATCACGGCATCATGGTCAAGCCAGCCATTGATGGCAGCGGCTTTGAGCATCGCGTATTCGCCGCTGACCTGGTAGGCGAAGGTCGGCACCTTGAATTCGTCTTTCACGCGCCGCACCACGTCCAGATACGGCATGCCGGGCTTGACCATCACCATGTCGGCGCCCTCGGCAAGGTCGAGCGCCACTTCGCGCAGCGCTTCATCCAGATTGCCGGGGTCCATCTGGTAGACCTTTTTGTCGGCCTTGCCCAGGTTGCTGCTTGATCCAACCGCATCGCGAAACGGACCGTAAAACGCGCTCGCATATTTGGCGCTGTAGGCCATGATGCGGGTGTGGATGTGTTTGTTGGCCTCTAAGGCGTCGCGAATCGCACCGATGCGGCCATCCATCATGTCGCTGGGTGCGACGATGTCAACACCCGCGTCGGCCTGGCACAGCGCCTGTTTGACCAGCACCTCAATGGTCTCGTCATTCATGATGTAGCCCCCAGATTCCGGATTGGGATCGGGCAGGCCGTCCTGGCCGTGCGTGGTGAATGGGTCGAGCGCCACATCGGTCATCACGCCCAGATCGGGGAAGCGTTTTTTCAGCTCGCTGACCACGCGTGGTACCAGCCCGTCGGGGTTGAAAGCCTCACGACCATCGGCGGTTTTGAGCGACGCGTCAATCACCGGAAACAGCGCCATCACCGGAATACCCAGCGTCACGCATTCTTCAGCCACGGGTAACAGCAAATCCAGGCTGAGCCGCTCGACGCCGGGCATGGACGCGATGGCCTCGCGGCGCCGACTGCCGTCCAGGACAAACACCGGGTAAATCAGGTCATGCGCGGTGAGTGCGTTTTCACGCACCAGGTTGCGCGTGAAGGCATCCCGGCGCAAGCGCCGCGGGCGGCCGGAGGGGAATGGAGCGAAGTAGGAGGTGTTCATTGGCATGGGCAAATTGTGCCAAAGCTTTGTCGAGCTTGGAGTGCGCAACCCTAAGCAGTTTGCACCAGCTCACGCTTATGCCCGCCCCAATTCGTGTTGTGTGGAAACGTGGCACTCCGGTTTGCGTGCAGCTGCGATTTATGCGCGGGCTCGCGTCCAGCGTTGTTTTGATAACACATTGGCCATAGCCCCGAAAGCTGGTTGGAAATCCTGATTTTCAATAAATTTGACGGTAGTTAGTCGACGATAAAAACTCAATGCCGTCTGATAACCGCAGTTGGATGTCCAGCTGAATTTTCAAGACCTTGTGAAAGCAGGGTTTCGTCAACTTCTACACGTAACACCCATGTACAAATATTAACAATCGGCAGCGATCGGAGTGAAGCCTCCTAAGATTGTGTTCTTGTAGTGCACAAAACTACTTAAAAAGACCTAGGGAGGACTTTTGCTATGCGCCATCCGGCAGGTAACGTGGCTGTAACACATTTGGACAGCCATGATGTTTTAGCCTCACAACGGTCGCGCTCCGACTGCGAAGGCGTCGGCGGCGACTGGTACGTCGCATACACCCAGCCCAAGCGGGAGCAAGTGGCTGTTCTAAATCTTGAGCAACAAGGTTTCAGCGCGTATTTGCCGCGTTACAAAAAACACAAAGTTTCGCCCGATGGCGTGCTATCGATTTTTGAGCCAATGTTTCCCCGGTATGTGTTTTTTCGGCCGGGGCACGCAGGGCAGTCCATTTCCGGCGCGCGCTCAACTCGCGGCGTGTCGTTTGTTTTGTCTTTTGGAGCCAATCCGGCTGTTTTAAAAACATCCGAGCTCCAGGGTATTTGGGCCTGCGAGGTCGAACAAAACCGGGCTGATTCCGGTGCGATCAGCCCCTTCCAGGCCGGCGTACAAGTACGCCTGCGCCACTGCGGGTTGCACGGTCTCGAAGGCTTGGTCAAATCGGTCTCCGCCAAACGGGTGACGCTTCTTCTGGAACTGCTGGGAGGCCAGCAAACGGTGCATGTTGAGCATTACCAGCTTGAGCTGGCGTAAACGGTTGATTGAAGGCTCGTCGGTTGATGCCCTGCCGGTGTGCCAGCCACCGGTGGAGGCAAGTCTGAAGTGGTTGGCTCGTGTTTTTTTGCCGCGTTGGGCGCTCAAAACACTGCGGTAGCCTGCGCGTTGCTCTGTCAGTGGCCTCCGGGTGCCGCCAGAACGAGCGACTCGGGGCAGTTTTTAGATCAACATTGTGGCCCTCACGGAGGCTTTGAATGTTGCGGTATCAATCAGGATCTTGTCAGGTATGAACGTCAATTCGAAATCGCTAACGCCAGTTCCTGAACATGTCGCCATCATCATGGACGGCAATCGTCGCTGGGCCAATCAGCGCGGCATGCCTGCTGCAGTGGGGCATGCCAGTGGCGCCAGGCGAGTGCGCGAAATCGTCGAGGCCTGCGCTGATCGGGGCGTGCGTCACCTGACCGTGTTTGCCTTCAGCACTGAAAACTGGCAGCGCCCGGCCGATGAGGTGTCCAGCCTGATGAAGCTCATGGCTCTTTACTTGCGCAAGGAAATCCATGACATGCATGCGCGCGGGGTACGCTTCAAGCTGGTGGGTGACATCACCCGCTTTGACGCCAACCTGCAAAAGTTATTCAGCTACGCCGAGACATTAACGGCCGACAACACCCGGATCACTTTCAACGTGGCTGCGAACTACGGCGGTCGCTGGGACATGCTGCAAGCCGTCAAGTCCTGGCACGCCGCCAATCCGGGCCAGTCGGCTGACGCGCTGACCGAAGAGGCGCTGCGGCCCTGGCTTAAAACCGCCCACTCGCCCGACCCCAGCCTGCTGATTCGCACCGGGGGCGAGCTGCGTGTCAGCAACTTCATGCTCTGGCAGACGGCTTATACCGAGCTGTTTTTTACCGATACGCTGTGGCCCAATTTCACACCGGCTTCGCTCGACGAGGCCCTTGACTGGTACGCCGGGCGTGACCGGCGGTTCGGCGCCTCGGCATGCAAGGTCGCCGTTTAAAGACTGACACCGCACCTTTCTCTGCGCCTGCGCGCGCTGCCTAGCCACCCTTTTTTGCCATGTCCATCATCAAACTTCCTATTCAATTCTTGCCAGGGTCATTGGCACGCCACCTGTTGGCTGCGCTGTGCGTCAGCGTTAGCTTCTCAGCGGCTCACGCGCAGACATCAGCCGCACCAAGTGCATCCACCGGCGCGACGGGCGGCGCGGGTGCTGGCGCTGGATCCGGCGCTAGCGCTGGTAGCAGTTTCTTCGGCGGTTCCCTAAGTGCACCGGCTGCCACGGCGGCACCTACCAGCAACGCGGCCGGCAGCATCAACCTGAACGCCGAGGGCGCGCCTACGGCAGATGCACCGGGTGCAGATCTATCGCAGGATGTGCAGTCCGCCGACCCAAGCGCTGTCCGGGCTTCGGGCGGGCAAGAGCGGGCGCGGCGGAGCCGGGCGTTTGCGCCCAGCCAGTTTCAGCTATTCGTGCGAGAAGCCACCGGCAAACTGCTTCCGGTCTACGGCCGAGATCTGTTTGCCGGCCCCCAGGCTTACGTTCCTGACGGTAGCGCACCCGCGCCAGCCAATTACGTGCTTGGCCCCGGCGATAGTGTCAGGCTCCAGGTCTGGGGCGCCGTCGAATTCAGCGGCAACCTCACGATTGATCGCAACGGACAAGTCAACATCCCCAGGGTCGGAACGGTCAGTCTTGCTGGCGTGGCCGTGCGCGACGTGGAGGCCGTGCTGCGCAAGCAGATCGGTCAGGTATTCACCAACTTCAGTCTGAACGCCAATCCCGGCCGGTTGAGAAGCATCCAGGTTTATGTGGTGGGCCAGGCCTTGCTACCCGGCACCTTGCAACTGTCGGGGCTGAGCACGCTCGTCAACGCCGTGTTTGCCAGCGGCGGGCCAACGGCCAACGGCTCCATGCGCAACATCCAGCTCAAGCGCGGCGGCAAAACCATCACCACGCTGGACCTGTACGATTTCATTGCCGGTGGCGACAAGACCCAAGACATGCCCTTGCTGCCCGGCGACGTGATCGTCATCCCGCCGGTCGGGCCACGCGTTGCCGTGACCGGCGCGTTTGACCACGGCGCGATTTATGAGCTGAAAAACGCGCAGACCAGCGTTGGCGACATCCTCAGCCTGGGCGGCGGCGTGCCGGCTCTCGCCACGATTGAAAAAGCCTTGATCGAGCGAATCGTTCCCGAAAAAAACCCGCCCCGCCAGGTGCAAGATCTGGTGCTCAATGCCGACGGGCTCAAGCAAACCCTGCGCGACGGCGATGTACTGACCTTGCTCGGCATCAGCCCGGCATTTGCCAACGCCGTCACCCTGCAAGGCGCGGTGGCCGCTCCGCTGCGCTACCGCTGGTTTGAGGGCATGAAGATCCTCGACCTGATACCCGAACGCGACGCTCTCATCACGGGCGACTACTACAAACGTAAAAACCTGCTGGTGCAAAACGCCGATTCGTCGGCTGCGGCGGGTGAAAGCGTTGCGGGCCGCGTGCGCGGAACGGCCGACCAGATCAACTGGGACTACGCCGTGATCGAAAGGCTGGATCGGGAATTGCTGCGCACCGAGTTGATTCCTTTTAACCTGGGCAAAGCCGTGCTCCAGCGCGACGCTACCCAGAATCTGCCCTTGCTGGCAGGCGACGTGGTCACCATTCTGAGTCAAAACGACTTGCGCTTGCCGCTTGAGCGGCAAACCCGCCTGGTCCGGGTCGAGGGTGAGGTCGCTGCCCCTGGCGTGTATCAGGCCGCAGCTGGCGAAACCCTGCCGCAGCTGGTGCAGCGAATTGGCGGCCTGACGCCGCAGGCCTACGTTTTCGGCACCGAGCTCAACCGCGAATCGGTGCGCAAACGTCAGCAGGAAAACCTGGGGGCCTTGGTTCGCCGTCTGGAAAGCCAGCTGCAGAGCCAGACTGCTTCCGTATCAGCCAACTTGCGTTTAGAAAATGCCGCGCAGGCGCAAGCCTTGCACCAACAGCAGCAGCAGCTGCTGCGGGGCCAGATTGAACGCCTGAAAACCTTAAATAGCAATGGCCGTGTGGCGCTGGAGCTCAATCCCGACCAGCCCACCCTGGCGGCTTTGCCGGCGCTGCCGCTGGAAGATGGCGACCGTGTGCTGATCCCCTCCGTTCCCAGTTTTGTGTCGGCTTTTGGCTCGGTCAACAACGAAAACGTGTTCATCTACAGACCGGGCAAAACGGTTGACGAGGTCATCAAGTCGGCGGGCCTGACCGAAGACGCCGAGCCCAGTCAGGCCTTTGTGCTGCGGGCAGACGGCAGCATTGT
>JANPFZ010000209.1:0-2586 GCA_031423655.1 Polaromonas sp. | reverse complement strand
TGGACGCGGCAAACGCCCATGCGACCTTTTTCTGTATCGGAACAGCAGTTGAATTGCATTCCCACCTGGCGCGGGAAATAGTCCGACGCGGGCACACGATTGAAAACCATAGTTACGCGCATCGGCACCACTTTTCCCTGATGGGACTGAGCCAGCTGCGCAACGAAATCTGTCGGGCGCAACACGTGATCAGTCAGGTTACCGGGCAAAGCCCGATCTACTTCCGGGCACCGGCCGGACTTCGCAGCCCGCTGCTGGATCCGGTTCTGCAGAGCCTGAATCTGCAACTGGTGAGCTGGACACGCCGAGGTTTCGACACGGTTGCCACAGACCCGAACAAAGTTTTAAAAAAGCTTCAAAAAAATCTTTCCGCTGGCGACATACTTTTGCTGCACGATGGCAATACAGCCTCTAGTACTAACGGCAAGCCGGTGGTACTTGACGTGCTGCCGAAACTTCTTGCAACCCTGCAGACCCGGCGTTTGCGCGCCGTGTCGTTGCGCGATGCGGCATGATCGACCAGTTACCTCAACACGACCGACGGATGACAACATTTGAAGAACAGCTTTTTGACACGGCCGTGGAGCCGTACCGGCAGGCCGGCAAGTTCGCCACCCAGTTTGCGAGGGGCAAGTTAAGGGGTGATCCGGTCTTTAGGGAAATACTTGCACGCGGTTTGATCGCGCCGAATACGCATGTGCTTGACATCGGATGCGGTCAGGGTTTGCTCAGCGCCTGGCTGCTGGCTGCTGAAAGCATGGCGAAGAATCCAGATTGGCCATCGGGCTGGAAAGCGGCACCGCACGCGGTCACGGTCAAAGGTATCGAGTTGATGCCAGCTGATGTGGTGCGCGCTGAAAAGGCGCTTTCCGCGCATCAGAGCCGTTTTAAATTCGAAGCTGGGGACATGTGTAGAACGCCGTTTGAAAAAGCGGAGACCGTGGTCATTCTCGATGTTTTGCACTACGTGCCCTATGCGGCGCAAGCAGACGTCCTGCAACGCGTCCTTGATGCTTTGACGCCCCAGGGTTTGTTGCTTCTTCGGGTGGGCGACGCAGCAGGCGGTTTGGGTTTCAAGGTCAGCAACTGGGTCGACCATGTGGTTACGCTGGCGCGGGGGCACAGTCTTTCGCGTCTGTACTGCAAGCCTCTCGCTGACTGGATCAGCCAGCTGGAAAGACTGGGCTTTCAGGTCGAGGCGAAACCCATGAGTCAGGGCACACCTTTTGCCAATGTCTTGCTGCTGGCCCATAAAAAGTAGACTGAAGCGGTGCCGCTCATGCAACCTGTTTATCTCGCTCACTACACACTGACAACCTGCCTGGGACGGGGACGCGACGCCAACTGGGAAGCCATTGTTCAGCGGCGAACGGGCCTGCAGCCGTGCAAATTCGAAACTGCCGAACTGCCTACGTTTGTTGGACAGATTGAGGGCGTTGAGCTCGAAGCCTTGCCATCCCGGCTCGCTGATCATCTGTGCCGAAACAACCAGCTGGCACAGCTGGCCCTGAAGCAGGATGGTTTCTACGAAGCGGTCGAGGAAGCCATTGAGTCTTATGGACGGGATCGCATTGGCGTGTTTTTGGGCACCAGTACGTCGGGAATATTGAGCACCGAAATCGCTTACCGGCATCGTGATGACAAAACCGGTGCCTTGCCGAACGACTTTCATTATCAGCACACCCACAACACCTTTTCGGTGAGCGGTTTTGTGCGGGACTACTTTGAACTTGAAGGCCCCGCCGTGGCCGTCTCGTCAGCCTGCTCATCGAGCGCCAAAGTGTTTGGCAACGCAGCGCGAATGATGGCCTGCGGCCTGATTGACTCGGCCATCGTGGGCGGTGTCGACAGCTTGTGCCTGACCACGCTCTACGGCTTTAATTCACTTGAGCTCTTGTCCGATCAGCGGTGCCAGCCGTTTGGCGCGCAACGCAATGGCATCTCCATCTCCGAAGCGGCCGGCTTTGCCTTGCTCACGCGCGAGAAGCCTACATCGGGCAGCGCGGTTGCCATTACTGGCGTCGGTGAATCGAGCGACGCACACCACATGTCTTCGCCGCATCCAGAAGGCGCTGGGGCGCTGGCCTCGATGCAACAGGCGCTCGATATGGCGGGTCTTGCAACCAACCAGATTGACTACATCAACCTGCACGGCACTGCCACACGAAGCAATGATGCGGCGGAAGGTCTGGCGGTGTCGACGCTGTTCGGAGCTTCGGTTCCCTGCAGTTCGACCAAGGGGCATACCGGACATGCATTGGGGGCTGCCGGCATCGTGGAGGCTCTCTTTTGCGCTATGGCCATTGAAAATGGGCTGCTGCCAGCGGGCATTAACACCCAGGAAGTCGACGCTTCCCTACAGGTTAACTATCTGCTTGACAACCAGGTCAGCGCACCAAAGGCGATCATCAGCAACTCCTTTGGTTTCGGTGGCTCGAACTGCAGTTTGTTGCTGGAACAAAAATGAGCAACCTGACCATTCACCTCACCGCGATCGGGCTGTGCGGGCCTGGCCTCCAAAGCTGGGCTGCCACTCAATCCGTTTTGCGTGGTGCTTCTCCGTACGTGCAAGCGCCCACCGAGATC
>JANPFZ010000208.1:0-19953 GCA_031423655.1 Polaromonas sp. | reverse complement strand
GGTCTGTCCGGTCGTCTGGTCTCCACCTTTGACGGACTGGCCCTTGCAACTGGGCCGACAGTAAAAGTCTGCGTTGCTCAGGTCGGCGACGGTACCGATGTCTTTGTCACCGCGCCCAGACAGATTGACCAGGATGCTCTGGTCGGAGCGCATGGTCTTGGCCATCTTCATCGCGTAAGCCACAGCATGACTGGATTCCAGCGCTGCAATGATGCCTTCGGTACGGCAAAGATAGTGAAAGGCCTGCAGCGCTTCGGCGTCAGTGATGCCGACGTATTCGGCGCGGCCAATATCCTTCAAAAACGCATGCTCCGGGCCGACGCCGGGGTAATCGAGTCCCGCGCTGATGCTGTGCGTTTCCGTCACCTGGCCATCCTCGTTCTGCAGCACATAGGTACGATTGCCGTGCAAAACTCCAGGCGAGCCACGCTGCAGAGAGGCCGAATGCTTGCCGCTGTCCAGGCCTTCGCCCGCCGCTTCGACGCCGATCAGCCGGGTATTCTCATAACCGATGTAGGGGTGAAAAATACCCATGGCATTGCTGCCTCCGCCGACGCAGGCAATCACCGCATCAGGCTGTTTGCCACCAGTCATTTCCGGCATTTGCGTGAGGCATTCTTCGCCAATCACGCTCTGGAAATCACGCACCATCATCGGGTAGGGATGTGGCCCGGCGACGGTGCCGATGATGTAGAAGGTGTTGTCGACGTTGGCGACCCAGTCGCGCATGGCTTCATTGAGCGCGTCCTTGAGCGTCTTGCTGCCCGATTCAACCGGCACGACGGTGGCGCCAAGCAGCTTCATGCGGTACACGTTGGGACTTTGGCGCTTGACGTCTTCGCTGCCCATGTACACCACGCATTCCAGCCCGTAACGCGCGCAGATCGTGGCGGTGGCCACGCCGTGCTGGCCGGCACCGGTTTCGGCAATGATGCGCGGCTTGCCCATGCGGCGTGCCAGCATGGCTTGGCCGATGGTGTTGTTTATTTTGTGCGCGCCGGTGTGGTTGAGGTCTTCGCGTTTGAGGTAAATCTGCGCGCCGCCCTGTTCGCGGCTGGTCCGGGCCGCGTGATACATCGGCGAGGGACGACCGACGAAATGCTTCAGCTCGTACTTGAATTCGGCGATGAATTGCGGGTCGTGCTGGTACTTGGCGTAGGCCGCTTTAAGTTCGTTGATCGCATGCGTCAGCGTCTCGGAAACGAAGCTGCCGCCGTAAATTCCAAAGTGACCGGAAAGATCAGGTTGCTGGTACGGAAGAGGGGAGGTGGACATGGGGATAAGAATTCTTTGCAAGTTGCTCGTCAGCCGCGCGAACCGCAGCGACAAACTGGTTGATTTTGTCGGCGCTTTTGATTCCCTTTGAAATCTCGACGCCAGAGCTCACATCAACGGCCAGCGTGGTGCAACGCGGCCGGACTTGCAAAATGCCATCGATCACGTTTGCAGGCGTCAACCCACCAGACAAAACGAGGTGAGCGTTGACGCTTGGAGGAAGAAGTGACCAATTGAATGTTTTCCCGCCGCCGCCGAATCCTTCGACGTGAGCGTCGAGCAGGATGGCCTGGGCGGCTTTGAAAGTATCCGCATAGTTTACGAGATCGAATCGGTCATCGTCGGTGGCAGCCGATTCGTCGAGGGGAATGCGCGCGGCACGCAGAAATGGTCGTCCGGCCGCCAGGCAGTCTGCTGCCGTTTCATCACCATGAAATTGCAGCAAAGCCCCGGGAACACGTGCGCAAGCAGCTATTATTTCTGTAGCAGGCGCATTGACGAAAAGCAGCACGGGTGTGACAAAGGGCGGCAGGCGTCTAACCAGTTCGGCCGCACGGTCTGCGCTGACGTAGCGCGGGCTTTTGACATACATCACAAAACCCACCGCATCGGCACCGGCATCCGCTGCTGCGTCAACGTCTTCCTCACGCGTCAAGCCGCAGATTTTGATGCGTGTTCTGGTTGAAATCGTCATGGCAGCCAATCATAAGCCGCAGTGCGCGCCGGCAAGCCATGGCTGGCGTCGTAAACCGGTCCCATAAAGTACAGTCCGTCAGGCGAAAAAGTGGGAGCCGCCGCGTCCCGCCGGCGTGCTGCAACCACGTCTGCGAGCCACTCGGGTGGGTGATCGCCCGCACCGATGGCAACAAGGCAGCCCATGATGTTGCGGATCATGTGATGCAGAAAGGCGTTGGCTTCGAATTCGAAGCGCCAGTAGCTCGACTGTTGGCCACCACACTGGGTAATTTCGATGCGTTGCATGGTTTTAACAGGCGTTTTCGCCTGGCATTGCGCCGCCCTGAATGAGCTGAAGTCATGCTCGCCGATCAGGTGTTGGGTCGCCTCGTGCATCGCGGCTGCGTCGAGCGGGCGGTAGACCCAGCCGACGCGGCCGGCCTCGACGCTGGGTCGCACGGCAGATTCCAGCACCACGTAGGCATAGCGCCGCGACACCGCGCTGCCGCGAGAGTGAAAGCTGTCGGGGACGGGCCGCGCCCACTGAACGGCAATATCGCGCGGCAAAAAGGCGTTGGTGCCGCGGACCCATGATTGCGTTTCACGCTGAATACTGGTGTCAAAGTGAACCACCTGCATCAATGCGTGGACACCGGCGTCGGTGCGTCCGGCGCAATTCACACGCACGGGCCGGGCGGCAAACTTTGCCAGCGCCAATTCCAGTTTGTCCTGAACTGTGTTGCCTGAGAGCTGGCTTTGCCAGCCTTCGTAGGCGCTTCCGCTGTAGCTGATTCCGAGCGCAATCCTCAAGGCGTTTTTAATAGGTTATGGCGCGGCTCATTGCCTGGATGAAGCAGTGGCAAAAGCAGTGCCGAGCCGCCTCAGACCAGTGAGTTGAGAAACGCCTGCGCCTTGACCTTGAGTGGCCCGCGTGCTTCAGTAAGTACCTCTTCGGCCAGAGAGCGTGCCCCGTCTGCGTCGCCCAGCGAACGAAACTCCTCGGCCAGCAGGAACTTGGTTTGGAGCGGATCTTCGTCTGCGGCCATGGAATTTCCCGGATCTTGGGAGTGCGGCCCGTTCAGGTCAAGCGACAGGGAATCGAGATCGAATTCGAGCATGCCGCTGTCAGGCAGCGCTGCCGCCGGAGCTGCAGCGGTAACCTGTGTTTTTATCGGCGCAGCGTTGGCACCCTTCGGCTGCGAATCCGTTTTGAGGGAAATCGGGACCGGGTAGGTCAGTGCGATTGGTTTGGACGAAATATCGCTGAAGTCCATGTCCAGGCTGTCGAGTACCGGCGCGCGAACAGGCTCAGGGGTAGCAAGTGCGGCGATAGGTGTGGGCGAGGTGCGACCGTCCTGCACGGCCCCCAGCGGAAAATCGAGGTCCAGGTCGACATCGACTCCGGGGCTCGATGCATGAGAGGTGTCCGGTGCCAAAGAAATAGCGGAAGATTCGGCCGCTGCAGCAGCGGAAGCCCCTGCTATAGCTACCGCATCAGCTGCGCCGGATTGGACGCCCCCAGCAGTAGCGCGAGTCGCGGTGGGTGCCGCGACCTTGCTGTCGCCACCAGGCAGTCCGCCCGGTTGATACAAAGGATTCAGCGCGTCCAGTTCCCGTCCCATTTCGCTCACGTAAGCCCATTCCGGGCCATTTCCCTGGCTTACGTTAAAGGCTTCAAGCGCGATGACTTCAAACGCCTTGTGGTCGCGGCGTTTCGCATAAATCTCGGCCATCTTGGCGTGAATGGCAACCCGTTTCGGAGTGGTACGCAAGGCTTCCTTGAGAATTTCCTCAGCCTGCAGGTCACGTCCGTAGGCGAGGTAAACGTCGGCTTCAGCCACCGGATCCACGTCGCCAGCAGCATCAAGCTGACTGGGCGAATAAACCAGTGATGAGCCGGTGGCGCTGACTTCATTGGTGTCAATGCGCTGGCCGCCGCTGGCGCCAAAAAAAGAGTCAGGCTGGAGACGGCTTTCCAGGAAGGAGCTGTCAACTGGCGCCGAGCCCTTTCGTTTGCGATAGCTGTAGATGCCCAAGCCTGCCAGCAGCGCCAGCAGGCCGGCAGCCAGTGGCAACACCAGAGGATTTTCGAGAAGATCATCAAGAAAGCTGGCTTCTGGGGCAGGTGCAGGCGTAGCGGTGTCCTTGTTGGCGACGACAACCGGTGGCGTGGCCGCGGCGGTATTGCCTGGCTGTGAGGCTGCCGACGCCGATGGCGCTGCCACGGCGGCTGAAACTGCGGGACTGGCGGGCTGCGCAACTGCAACAGCGGGAGTTGCCGCTGCCGATGCAAGGGTGGCCGCAGTGATCGGCGAGCTGGCACTGGCTGTCGGGTTCGGCGGGGTTGTCGGTGTTGCGGAGGGAGTGGCTGGTGTCGCCACGACAGAGGGTGTCGGCATGACAAGCCCCGGCACTTTGACTGTGCTGGCAGAAGGCGCTGCGGCTACAGGAGCCGTAGCCGGACCAGGCGGTACACCCAGTTTGTTCAGATCGCTGATGTTTTTTGACAGTTCGGCTACGCGCGCCGACGCTTCGCTGGCTTGTCGGCTCTTGGCGATGGCGTCTTCCGGAGCAGCGGCTGCAGATTTGGCTTGAACCGAGCCCTTGGAAAGCGTTAGCTTGTCGGGCGCCGCAGTGGCCGGTGCCCGGTCTTCGACCTTGCCCTGAACCCTGCCTCCGGCCTGACGATCGGCTGGATTAACCGTGGTCGTCGCGACGCCTTCAGCGAGCTTTTGGCGGAAATTATTGAAGTCTTTGCTCTGCGCAATGATGGTCTGGCTGGCTTCGCTGGCAGGAATAGAGCCTGCGGTGTCGGCCCCCGGCAGGTCCAGCACCGCGCCCGATTTAAGACGGTTGATGTTGCCGCCGATGAACGCATCCGGGTTGCTGCGCAGCATGGCGACCAGCATTTGGTCGAGTGAAACCGTGCCTGGCCGATTCAGTGCGGCTATGCGGCCTGCGGTGTCGCCGGGCTTGACGGTCAGCTGCTTGTCTGTAGCGCCTGAATTTTCAGCGGAAGCGACACGGGGAGCCGATGGTCTGACTCGGGGTTCAGACCGTGCCGCGGGCGCTGGCTGCGCCGGTCGTGCTTCCCGTGTCGCTGGCGGCGTGTTGGGAGATGACTCGCTGGCAATCGTTGGTGCCGGTGCGCGTGCAGGTGCTGGTGTCGAAGGACGCGACAAAATCGGCGCCGTCGGTGCGACTGCCGTGGCGCTGGGACGCGAGCCCGGCGGGTCAAACAGCATGGTGTAGTCGCGGGTCAGCCGGCCGGCGGCCCAGGTGGCCTGGAGCACCAGATCAACAAAAGGTTCGCTGACGGGGCGGCTGCTGGTCAGCCGTAGATACGATCTGCCATCAGCACGGCGTTGCAAAGTGACTTCGAGACCGGCAAGCACCGGTGTGTATTCAAGACCAGCCGCCTTGAAGGCTTCGGGCGTGCCGACCGCAGCCGTCAGGCTGGAAGCTTCTTCGGGGCTAATTTGGGCGACGTCAATTTCGGCGCGAAGCGGTTCGCCCAAGGCGGAGAGTACAGAAATTCGGCCAAGCGACAGGGCGTACGCTGGCATGCTTGCAACGCCGGCGATCAGCGCTATGGCGCCCGCCATAGCGCCCAAGTGCCATCGGTCAGGTTGCGGTTGATTCATGGAATTGTGGGCCTTCGTAGTTCCATTTGTATGTAACTTTATCTTGCGTGAGTTCACAGAAAACCTCAATCCGAATAAACGAAAAACAACCTTAACATCAAGGCATTAGGCTGACAAGCTAAGACATCACTTAAGTTTTGGCACGCCAATTTGCGATCACATTGCCCGTTTCAATTGTTGTTCATCGGCAACAGTAAACGACAATTTGTTACGAAACGATAGATGCAGCGATCAGGACTTAGCGGATTTTTCAGGCGGTCTGCAGAAGGATGCGTAACATGCGGCGCAATGGTTCGGCAGCACCCCACAAAAGTTGGTCACCCACCGTGAACGCCCCCAGATAGTCCGGCCCCATGGCCAGCTTGCGCAAGCGCCCCACAGGAATCGTCATGGTGCCCGTCACCGCTACGGGCGTCAAAGCCCGCGTTGTCGATTCGCGGGTGTTGGGAACCACCTGGACCCAGGCGTTGTCAGCAGCAATCAACGCCTCGATGTCGGCCAGAGGTACGTCTTTTTTCAGCTTGAACGTCAGCGCCTGGCTGTGGCAGCGCATGGCGCCTACACGCACACAAAAGCCGTCGACCGGCACCGCAGCCGAGCCAAAGCCTGCGCCCTGGCCCAGAATCTTGTTGGTTTCCGCACCGGCTTTCCACTCTTCCTTGCTCATGCCGTTTTCCAGATCCTTGTCGATCCACGGGATCAGCGAGCCGCCCAAAGGCACGCCGAAATTGACCGTCTCGCTGGCCGAAAGTGATTGCTGCCGGGACAGCACGCGACGGTCAATTTCCAGAATCGCAGATTTGGGATCATCCAGCAGCGCCTTAACTTCGCCATTAATGGTTCCAAATTGCGTCAACAGCTCACGCATGTGCTGCGCGCCACCGCCAGACGCTGCCTGGTAGGTCATGCTGGTCATCCATTCGACCAGGCCGGCTTTGTACAGCGCACCCACGCCCATCAGCATGCAGCTGACGGTACAGTTGCCGCCAATCCAATTGTTGCCACCTTTGACAAGCGCATTTTGAATGACCGGCAGGTTGACCGGGTCCAGAACGATGACCGCGTCGTCGTTCATGCGCAGGGTCGAGGCAGCGTCGATCCAGTGACCTTTCCAGCCCGCCGCGCGCAGCTTGGGAAACACCTCGCTGGTGTAGTCGCCGCCCTGCGCGGTGATGATGATTTCGCACTTTTTCAGTGCCTCAATGTCGAAAGCGTCTTTCAGCGTGGTTTCGTTTTTCGCGTGAATCGGGGCTTTGCCGCCGGCATTCGAGGTCGAAAAAAAGACGGGCTCGATCAAGTCGAAATCGCCTTCGGTCTGCATGCGGTCGATCAGCACGGAGCCGACCATGCCGCGCCAGCCGACAAGTCCGGTGAGATTACTTTTGAGTTTCATGGGTACCGTTTCAAAAAAGTGAAAGCCAGCTTGTTGGCCCGGCTCATCGAGCCGGCGGGGCACGACGAACCAGGCTTGCTAGCCTTGAATGGTTGTCGTTTTAGTGGCCTGCGCGGGAACCGCGACCACAGCAAAACCCGCGCGCAGCGAAGCCAGGCAGGTCATGAAATGGTGGGGGTCGCGCACGCACCAATTGTAGCCAGCCTGAGAAGTCCGGGGCTTTCAAAGCCAGCCGGGGTTCGGCAAAAAAACCGATGCAGCGACTTTATGCCAACAGCGCTGGATCCGTTCAGGCAGCCAAGGCCCTGACCACCGCATCGCCCATCTGTGCGGTGCCGACCCGGCTTGTGCCATCGCTGTAAATGTCGGCTGTGCGCAAACCCTGGCTCAGCACCGCATCAACTGCCTTTTCAATTCGCGCGGCCGCTTCCGGCTGCATCAAACTGAAGCGCAGCATCATCGCGGCGCTCAAGATGGTGGCCAACGGATTGGCCACGCCCTTGCCGGCGATGTCAGGTGCGCTGCCGTGGCTGGGCTCGTACAGCCCCTGGCTTCTGTCGTTCAGGCTGGCCGACGGCAGCATGCCGATGCTGCCGGTCAGCATGGCGGCGGCGTCGCTCAAGATATCGCCAAACATGTTGCCGGTCACCACGACATCGAATTTTTTAGGTGCCTTCACGAGTTGCATGGCGGCGTTGTCCACGTACATGTGGTCGAGCGCCACGTCGGGGTAAAGCAGACCCACTTCGGTCACCACGTCTTTCCAGAACTGGAAGGTCTCCAGCACATTGGCCTTGTCGACACTGGTGACACGCTTGCTGCGCTTGCGTGCTGCCTGGAACGCGACGTGCGCGATGCGTTCGATCTCGGGCCGCGAGTAGCGCATGGTGTCGAAGGCTTCTTCAGCGCCGGGAAAGTGGCCGTCGGGTGACACGCGGCGGCCGCGCGGCTGGCCAAAATAAATGTCGCCCGTGAGTTCGCGAATGATCAGGATGTCGAGGCCCGATACCAGTTCGCGCTTCAGACTCGACGCATCGACGAGTTGCGGATAGCAAATGGCGGGACGGAAGTTGGCAAACAGCCCGAGGTTTTTGCGCAAACCCAGAATCGCCTGCTCGGGCCGCAGCGGCCGGTCCAACGTGTCGTATTTCCAGTCTCCGACGGCGCCGAAAAGCACGGCGTCGGCATCTTTGGCCAGCTTCAGCGTGGCTTCGGGCAGCGGGTGACCGTGAGCCTCAAAAGCAGCGCCGCCGACCAGGGCGGTTTCGGTTTCAAACTTCAAGTCCAGAGCATTTAAAACCTTGACGGCCTCAGCGACAATTTCGGTGCCAATGCCATCACCAGGCAGAATTGCAATTTTCATTTGTCACTATCTTTTTTATAGCTTCTTGCGCAGGTATTACCTAGGCTAAAGCCCGATTTAATACTTGAAATGGTACTTGACGTCAGCTTCTGTTGACTTCTTTAAGTGTGTGATTGAGCCATGGCTTTTTCGCCAGACGTTCGGCCTCGAAAGCCTTGATTTTGTCACTCTGGCGCAGCGTCAAGCCAATATCGTCCAGCCCGTTGAGCAGGCAGTACTTGCGAAATTCTTCAACCTTGAACGCGATTTCTTCGCCCTGCGCCTTGACGATCACCTGACGCGCAAGATCAATCGTCAGCGTGTAGCCGGGGAAGGCAGCGACTTCGTCAAACAGCTGCGCAACCTGTGCTTCGGGCAGCACGATTGGCAGCAGGCCGTTCTTGAAGCTGTTGTTGAAGAAAATGTCGGCATAGCTGGGCGCAATCACGGCACGAAACCCGTATTGGTCCAAGGCCCAGGGCGCATGCTCGCGCGACGAACCGCAGCCAAAGTTTTTGCGCGCCAGCAAAATCGACGCGCCTGCGTAACGGGGCTGATTCAGCACGAAGTCCGGGTTGGGCCTGCGGCTCGCCGGGTCCTGGCCGGGAAAGCCCGGGTCAAGGTAACGCCACGCGTCAAACAGGTTCTGCCCGAAACCGGTCTTGCGAATTGATTTGAGGAACTGCTTGGGAATGATCGCGTCGGTATCGACATTCTCGCGGTCCATCGGTGCGACGAGGCCTTTGTGTACCTTGAATGATTTCATGGCTTCGGCTTTGTTTTATCTTCGATCTTTTCGCCGACCTTCTGCAGATCCTGGCCAAAACCCCGGGCCGTGTTGCATCCGGCCACCAAAAACGCCAAGGCTACGGTGAGCAAAATAGTCATTTTTTTCATGTTGTTTCCTTTTGACTTTGGGGTTTTCGGTTCAGACAAAGCGTCGAATGTCGACGAAGTGACCATACACCGCCGCCGCCGCCGCCATGGCAGGGCTGACCAGATGCGTGCGGCCACCCGCGCCCTGACGGCCCTCAAAATTGCGGTTGCTGGTCGATGCGCAGCGCTCACCGGGCTCCAGCCGGTCGGCGTTCATGGCCAGGCACATCGAGCAGCCCGGCTCTCGCCATTCAAAGCCGGCCGCCTTGAAAATCACGTCCAGCCCTTCGCGCTCGGCCTGCTCCTTGACCATGCCTGAACCGGGCACCACCATGGCCAGTTTGACATTCTTGGCGACTTTCTGGCCCAGCTTTTTCACGATGGCTGCGGCGTCGCGTATATCTTCGATGCGGCTGTTGGTGCAGCTGCCGATGAACACTTTGTCGATGTACAAATCATTGAGTGCCTTGCCCGGCTCCAGCCCCATGTAGGCCAGCGCGCGCTCGATAGCGTCGCGTTTGCCTGGGTCTTTCTCCTTTTCAGGGTCGGGTACCCGGCCATCAATCGGCAGTACCATTTCAGGCGAGGTGCCCCAGCTGACCTGTGGCAGGATCTGGCTGGCGTCGAGTTCGACCACCGAATCGAATGTCGCGCTGGCATCGGATTGCAGCGTCGCCCAGTATGCAACCGCCTGATCCCACTCGGGGCCGCCGACGAATTTGCCAGTTGCCGCGTCGGTGCCCGGTGCCAGCAATCGGCCTTTCACATAGTCAATGGTTTTCTGGTCGACCGCGACCAGGCCGGCGCGCGCACCTCCTTCGATGGCCATGTTGCATACCGTCATGCGGCCTTCCATGCTGAGCGCCCGAATGGCCGCGCCGCCGAACTCGATGGTGTAGCCGGTACCGCCTGCGGTGCCGATTTTGCCGATGATGGCCAGCACGATGTCTTTGGCCGTGCAACCGCGCGGCAACACGCCTTCCACTCGGATCAACAGGTTTTTAGCTTTTTTGGCCAGCAGGGTTTGCGTGGCCATGACGTGTTCGACTTCGCTGGTGCCGATGCCGTGTGCCAGCGCGCCAAACGCGCCATGCGTGGACGTGTGCGAGTCGCCGCAAACCACCGTCATGCCGGGTAGCGTGGCGCCATTTTCGGGGCCGATCACATGCACGATGCCCTGACGCTTCGACAAAAATGGAAAAAATGCAGCCGCACCGAATTCATGGATGTTGCTGTCGAGCGTGGTGATCTGCTCTTTGCTCACCAGGTCGGTGATGCCGTCGTAACCAAGTTCCCAGCCGGTGGTGGGTGTGTTGTGGTCGGCAGTCGCGACGATGGAGCTGATGCGCCAGACCTTGCGGCCCGCCTCGCGAAGGCCTTCGAACGCCTGGGGGCTGGTGACTTCATGCACCAGGTGCCGGTCGATGTAGAGGATGCTTGTGCCGTCTTCTTCGGTGTGGACGACGTGTTCGTCCCAGATCTTGTCGTAGAGGGTACGGGCCATGGGTTTCCTTGATGCTGGTGTGATGATTTTACGATGAGCCAGCAATGATCCTGGAAACGGCAGACCGCTTGCATCGCTCAACGAGACCGTCAGATTGCCGACATTTGTCGTATTGAAAGACCTCGGCGCTCAGATGAAAGCGCTGCACAAACTGTTTTTCCAGCATAAATTTAGTTTTTTCGAGAGCTGCTAGGTCGGATAGGGTCCCCAGCCTTACCTCGCCGGTTTTCCAACACACGCCAATATTTGCTCTATCTCGTCGAAGGCGGCCGGCTTGACCAGGTGGTAATCGAAGCCGGCATCTTGCGAACGCTGACGGTCAGTGTCCTGACCATAGCCGGTCAGCGCGACCAGCACCATGCCCCGCAGCGTGGCTTGATGGCGGATCCGTTGCGCCACCTCAAAGCCGTCGAGTCCGGGCAGGCCGATGTCGAGCAGCGCCACATCGGGTCGGTGGTCGATCGCCGCTTGCAGCGCAGTCGGCCCGTCGTAAGCCAGCCTGACCGCATGGCCACTCATCTCCAGCAGCAATCCCAGGCTCTGGGCCGCATCTACGTTGTCATCGACTACCAGCACCCGGCAGCCTGTTGCTGCTTTCTGCGTCGGCAGGGCGGTGTCAGGGGCCGGCAATGGGAAAGTCGGCAAGGCCGGCAGAGGCGTCAGCATGAGCGGCAGACGCACCACAAACTCGCTGCCTTGCCCCAGGATGCTGTGCGCCTCTACAGTCCCGCCGTGCAGCGCCACCAGCTGTTGCACCAGGCACAGGCCTATGCCCAGACCGCCTTGCGAGCGGTCCAGTGAGCGGTCTGCCTGCGTGAAAAGGTCAAAGATTCGCGGCAGCAATTCGGGCGCGATGCCAATGCCCGTATCGCGCACGCGTATCGCCACCATCGGTACCGCCGCCGCCCCATTTCCCGCCAAGCCGGCCGCTTTCTCCGCCTCAGCGCTGAGCCAGATGCGCCCGCCTTCGTCGGTGTACTTGGCGGCGTTGGTGAGCAGGTTCACCAGCACCTGCTCGAGCCGGGCGGCGTCTGCATGCAGCCAGATCGCCTGCGGCGGCAGCGACACCTTGAGTTGATGCCGGTGTTGCCTGATCAGCGGCTGAGCCGTCTCCGCTGCACGTTCAACGATGCTGCTCAGGGCAATCTGCTCCTGGCGCAGCCGAACACTGCCGGTGGTGATGCGCGAGACCTCAAGAAGATCGTCCACCAGGTGTTTGAGCTGTGCAATCTGGCGCTCGATGATGCTACGGCATTGCCTGATCGAGGCGTCTTCGTGCTCTTGCAGGCGCAGCAGTTGCGCAGCGTTGGCAAGGGCCGCCAGCGGATTGCGCAGCTCATGGCCGAGCATCGCCAGAAACTCGTCCTTGCGGCGGTCCAGCTCGGTCAGGGTTTGGGCTTGCGCCAGGGTTTCTCGCTCCAGGTGCTTGCGTTCGGTGATGTCAACCCAGAAGCCGATCGAGCGCCTGGGGACGCCGTCCTTGAACAGCACACGCCCGACGTTCGAGATCCAGCGCACGGCACCATCGCGCCGCACGATGCGTTGCTCCACCGCGATCTGCCCGTCGCTAGCGGGGTCGCAGGCGTATTTAAAAGCTGCCAGACCCTCGCGTTGATCATCCACGTGGAAGTGCGCCATGACCTGCTGGTGGCCCAGCGGCGCATCGCGCTCATACCCCAGCATTTGCTTTAACTGGCCCGAGATATGGAAGTAGCCGCCCCCCAGATCGCGGTCGTACATGCCGAAATGGGCCGCCTCGGCGGCAAGCCGCAAGCGCTCCTCGCTTTCCACCAGCCGCTCCTGGGCACGGGCGCGTTCCACGTGCACATAGACGCGCGCCGCCAATTCTGTGATCAGCTCTACCTCGTCCTGCGGCCAGTCGTAGGGCTGGCCGCGCATGGCGGTCAGCAGAAACGTCCAGTGCCCGTCCACCACATAGGGCGCGCTCACCTGGGAGCGCACGCCGCGCGCCGCCAGTCGTTGCAGTTCCGCCGCCCCGCGTTGCTCCAGCAACACGTCCAGGCTGATCAGGGTTCGACCCGCTGCAAGCGCCTGCCACTGTGCTTCGGTACGCAGCTCTGTCAGGGGACGGACTGGCTCAAGCGCGGGTGCACCTTCAGCCAGGTATTCCTGCAGCACCGTGGCCTGTCCGGTGCCTTGGTTGATCTCAGTTAACAGGCAGTGGCGCAACTGCAAATATTCGGCAATACGCATACTGGCCACCTGCTGCAGCCTGGCGCAGGAGTCAATACCGGCCAGGGTCTGCTGCAGCTCGCCAAGAAAGCCAAGGTGGAGCTCCCTGCGGATACGCTCGGTGATGTTGGTGAAAAGGATGGCAACTTTGCGGCTCTCCGGCCCGCCGAGCCGGAAGGCGTATAGATCGAACCAGCGCGCATCCATTGCTTTCGCTTCTTTGACAAAGCGAATCGCCTCACCCGTCAAGGCGACCTTGCCGTAAATTTCAAACCATTCCTCATCATGACCTGGCTTAAGTTCGCGCATTCGCTTGCCCGCCGCATCGTGCAGTCCGGTGTGTTGATCGAAAGCAGGGTTCACTTCCAGAAAGCGGTAATCGACCGGTTTTTGGTGCGCATCGAAGATCATTTCAATGATGCAAAAGCCTTCGTCAATTGAGTTGAACAAACTGCGATAGCGGTCTTCCGATTCGCGCAAGGCCTGCTCAGCGCGCTTTCGCTCGGTCACATCACTTCCCGTACCGAACCATTCGACGATCTCACCACTTGCATCGAGCAGCGGAACCGCACGCGACAACATCCAGCCCCAGCTGCTGTCCGCGCGCCGGACCCGATGTTCCATCTCGAAAAGACTTTTGCTCCGGATGGCTTCATTGACGAGCGCCAGCAGGCGTGGCTGATCATCCCGATAAACGTAATACTCAAGCCAGTTGCCGTTTGGCACTTCCGTTTCGACGACGAAGTTTTTGTCGTAGATTTGGCGCATCTCACTCCAGTCCGGACTCATGCGACACATCAGATCCGAGCTGGCCAGCACCAGCGCGCGGAAGCGCTGCTCGCTCTCGCGCAGCGCTTCCTCTGCTGCCTTGCGCTCGGTGATGTTGCTGAAAACGACGGCGATTTTTCGGCTTTCCAGGCCGCCGAGCCGCGTGGCGTAGACATCAAAATAACCGCCCAAAGTTTTCAGTTCGCTGACAAAGCGAACAGGCTCACCGGTCTGGAGAACTTTGGCGTAAAGTTCGACGCCTTCCGCTTGATGGTCCGGGGACAGTTCACGTATCCGTTGTCCTGTCGCGCCAGGAACCCCAGTCTGTTTTTCAAAAGCAGGATTGACTTCCAGAAAGCGGTAATCAACCGCTTTTTCTTGCTCGTCGAAAATTATTTCGAGGATGGCAAAACCTTCGTCAATCGAATTGAACAATCCGCGATAACGTTCCTCACTTTCGCGGATTTTCTGCTGCGTCAGCACGCGCTCCGAGATGTCGCGGAAATAACACACCACCCCGTCCCGGCCATCCGGCAGCGGGATGCGGTTGATCTGCCACTCGTAATACTCGGTCGTCCGGCGGTCAGCGCGCTGTTCAATCATTTCCGGGACAAAGCAGGGCTTGCCGGTTTCCAGTGTGTCGCGAAATTGTTTGACGACTTCATTGGCCTGCGCCCTCGGCCACAGAATGCGCATCACCTCGGCAAAGTCACGGCCAATCAGCTCAGGAATATTTCCAAATACCGGCAGCGCGGTGGGGTTCACGTGGCGAATGCGGAAGTCGGCATCAATCAGGTAAACGCCGAGGGGCACTTCGATGAGAAGGGTCTCGAACTGGGCGGTGCGCTGACGCAGGAGGTCCTCTGCTTGCTTGCGATCGGTGATGTCGGCGACGGTTCCGTCGAAGCTCAGGAGCTTGCGTACAGCGCCTTCCCCCGCGCCGAAATTCGCGCGACCCTTGGCGAAGACCCAGCGGATGGCTCCGTCCGGATGAACTACCCGGTATTCAGTGGCGTAGGGAACGGGGCCGTCGATCCGGGTGGCAGCCGCCACCGCGTCGCGTTGCCCAGTCCGATCTTCGGGGTGGACGGTGGCGAAGGCTTGCTCGTAATCAAGGTCTCCGGACGCGATGCCGAAGATCGTCCGGAAGCGCGCGTCTGCCGTGAGGGTATTGCTCGCGAGCTCGATATTGAACGTTCCGAGTTCGGCCGCATCGAGCGCGAGCCTAACCCGTTCCTCGCTTTCCCGCAGCGCCGCCTCCGCCTGCATGCGTTCGGTGATGTCGTAAAAATAGCAGACCACACCAAACTGCCCGTCGGGCAAGATGATGCGCTCAATCTTCCAGTCGTAGGATTCGACGTTGGGGATGTTCTGGCGCTGTGCGGTGGTATTCGGCGCGGAATAGGGCTCGCCGGTTGCCAGCGTGTGGCGGAAATGGTCAAGCGCCTCGGATACGAAAGGATCGGCCCAGACCAACCGCAACACCTCTTCAAAGTCGCGGCCAATCAGTGGATCGATATTGCTGAACACCTTGCGCGACGCGGTGCTGACCTGGCACAGACGAAACTGCGCATCGACGACGTAAAGACCGAAGGGCGCTTTTTCGATCAGGTCGAAAAAAGTGTCTTGATTCTGGCGCAACAGCCGCTCGGCCTGCTTGCGCTCGGTAACGTCTTGCAGCTTGATCGCCACGCGGCCATGCGCTTTGTCCGCGACCCGAAAGGCATGGAGTTCCAGCACCCGACCCTGCGCGGCGAACTCGCGTTGAAACCTGACGGATTCGCCGCTCGTGTGAGCGGCGTCATAGGTGCGGATGCGCTCCTCGAATTCATTCGGCAACACTTCCCCGAGGGTCTTGCCGAGCACGTCGCTCAAACCGGTTTGTGCCGCGAAGGCCGGGTTGGTCTCGACGTGGCGAAAATCCAGCATCTCAACGGCTTCGCCGCCAACCTTTTCGATGATGCAGTAGCCTTCCTGCAGCGATTCAATCAGCAGGCGATAGCGATCTTCGCTTTCGCGCAATTTCGCGCTGAGTTTTTCAACTGTTTGAGCCAGCGGCATGGTGCCGTTGCCGGGAGGCTCAGCCTGGGTCAGCTTTGTGTCCGGCTTGAACTTGAGCGGATAGCGCCCGGCCTCGCCCAGCCGCTGGCACAGTTCATTGATCTCATGCTCGAGCTGCAGCAAGCGCAGTTCGTGACTGGCCGCGACCTGCCTGAAATGCGTCAAGGCCTCGGTCTGCAACCCGAGTTTGGCCTCGCACTGCCGTAGTGCTTGAGAGATTTGCTGGTCAGGGTTGCTCATATCGGCTTTCAGACTGAAACAGAGGGTTCACCATTGCTGGACGCCTTTGGGAAATGAAAGCCTTTCAGCCAATGAAAAAAGCCGGAAAAACCATCGCATTATTACCCTTGGATCTGCTCCCTGCATGAAACGTCTTTGCCTCGGTTTAGGGGATGCTCAGGGCAGCGTTTGCAGCTAAGCAACCCGCCTAGCCCGGTTGCTATCAAATAAATAGCTTTTTACGCAATCAGCGCTTGGGCTGATAGCCGAAAACACCTGATTGAATACCTGCCTCAGGTACTTGAGTAGCTTTCATTCCCGCGACTTCGCCTCAAACAAGTCTTCTGAGGTTCTGCTTCAAGCCAGCGATGACGCCGGAGCGCAGTCATCAGTCACCGCAGTCGCTATAAATAATATAGCTGGCTGCGCCTGTAGTTGTTGGGCTGGAGGCTTAAAATACTAAAAAAGGAAGGCAGTGGGTCGCGGCGCGATCGGGCCATTCCCGGCACGATCAGGACAGCACAGGGTAGGGTCTGGCGCCAACAAAGACTGCGCGCTAGCCGCCACCGTTTCACGCAAGGCAAGCTCGATTTAAGGCAAGCGCGATTTCGTAATTCGCTGTGGACGCGTCCAGGTCGAAAAAAAGCCCGCCGATGTTGCCATCCGGCGGGCTGATTGCGATAGCGTAACCGCCTAGCGCTGACTGATCGGCTTGACCTCGCGAGCCACAGATCCGACGAACAACTGGCGCGGACGTCCAATCTTGTATTCCGGGTCGCCGATCATTTCATTGAGTTGCGCCATCCAGCCAACGGTGCGGGCCAGGGCGAAGATGGCGGTGAACAGTGACACTGGAATGCCGATGGCGCGCTGCACGATGCCTGAGTAAAAATCGACGTTTGGGTAGAGCTTGCGCGAGACGAAATACTCGTCTTCCAGCGCAATTTTTTCCAGCGCCATCGCCAGCTTGAAGAGGGGGTCTTTTTCCAGGCCCCTCTCCGCCAGCACTTCCTTGCAGGTTTCCTGCATCAGCTTGGCGCGCGGGTCATAGTTTTTGTAGACGCGGTGGCCAAAACCCATCAGCTTGACGCCTGAATTCTTGTCTTTGACCTGCTTGATAAAGTCGCCAATTTTCTCGATACCGCCGTTTTTCTGGATGTCACCCAGCATATTGAGCGCCGCTTCGTTGGCGCCGCCGTGTGCCGGACCCCAGAGGCAGGCCACGCCAGCCGCAATTGCCGCAAACGGGTTGGTGCCTGACGAGCCGCACAGCCTTACGGTGGACGTCGAGGCATTCTGCTCGTGGTCGGCGTGCAGCGTGAAGATACGGTCCAGGGCGCGTTCGAGCACCGGGCTGACCACGTAGGGCTCGCAGGGCGTGGCAAACATCATGTGCAGAAAGTTGCCTGCGTAGCTCAGATCGTTCTTCGGGTAGGTGTAAGGCTGGCCGACGGTGTACTTGTAGGCCATGGCCACCAGGGTCGGCATTTTGGCGATCAGGCGAATCGCCGATATTTCGCGGTGTTGAGGGTTGTTGATGTCGGTGCTGTCGTGATAGAAGGCCGACAGGGCGCCAACCAGGCCAGTCATGATGGCCATCGGGTGTGCATCACGGCGGAAACCCCGCAGGAAAAACTGCATCTGTTCGTTGACCATGGTGTGGTTGGTCACGCGGCTGACGAAATCTTTTTTCTGGTCACCGTCGGGCAATTCGCCGTAGAGCAGCAGGTGACAGGTTTCCAGGTAGTCGCAGTTGGTGGCCAGCTGCTCGATGGGGTAGCCGCGATAGAGCAACTCGCCCTTGTCGCCGTCGATGTAGGTGATGGCCGACTGGCAGGCCGCGGTGGACAAGAAACCCGGGTCGTAGGTAAACATACCGGTCTGGGCATACAACTTGCGGATGTCCACCACGTCCGGGCCAACACTGCCTTCGTACACGGGCAAATCAACGCTGGGGCTTCCATTGCTGAAAGACAGGGTGGCTTTGTTGTCGGCGAGCTTCATTTTTGGCTTCTTTCTGGTCGGATCAGTGACTGGCGGTAAAGTGCGTGGAGGCTGGGGAAGAGGGTGCGGGGCGCATCAGCGTCAGTATGTCGATGGCTTCCGGCGTAGAGGAAAAAACGCGCGCCGCGTTGTCTGAAAGCGTCAAGGGTTCTTTGCGTTTTAGCAGCAGATCCAGCAGGTCATTGTCAGACAATTCCATTAAATCATTCATGCCTTTGGCTTGACTGACAGTGAGTGTCATTTCATGGCGTGCAAAAAACTTTTCGATCAGCAGATCGTTCTCGAGCAGGCCGCGACGGCAGCGCCACTTGAGCTTGCTCAAGGAGCGCTCGTCGAGCAACGACTCATTTGTCGGCATGTTCTTGAGAGTTTTCGTGTTCAGACCGCCCGCAAAACCATCATTTCCTTGATTTTTCCGATGGCCTGGGTCGGGTTCAAACCCTTGGGGCACACGTCAACGCAATTCATGATCGTGTGGCAGCGAAACAGGCGGTACGGGTCTTCAAGGTTGTCCAGGCGTTCAGCAGTGGCTTCGTCCCGGCTGTCCGCGATGAAACGGTAAGCCTGCAGCAGGCCGGCCGGGCCGACGAACTTGTCCGGGTTCCACCAGAAGCTGGGGCAGGCGGTCGAGCAGCTGGCGCACAAAATGCACTCATACAGACCGTTCAGCTCTTCGCGCTCTTCCGGACTTTGCAGACGCTCTTTTTCCGGTGGCACGTTGTCATTGATCAGGTACGGCTTGATTGAGTTGTACTGCTTGAAGAACTGCGTCATGTCAACGATCAAATCGCGCACCACGGGCAGGCCGGGGAGTGGTTTGAGCGTGATGGTGGCGGGCAAGGTGCGCATATTGGTCAGGCAGGCCAGTCCATTTTTGCCATTGATGTTCATCGCGTCCGATCCGCACACGCCTTCGCGGCACGAGCGGCGAAAGCTGATGGTCGGGTCTTGTGCCTTGAGCTTCATCAGCGCGTCCAGCAGCATGCGTTCGCTGCCGTCAAGCTCGACCTCGATGGTCTGCATGTAGGGCTTGGCATCGGCGTCCGGGTCGTAGCGGTAGATATTGAAAGTGCGTTTGGACATGGTGGTTCTCGCTGATCGATTTGCGGTTTATGGTTTGACTTGACGGCAACGGATTTAAAAGCTGCGCACTTTGAGTGGCAGCGATTCAACGCTGAGCGGAATCATCTGCACTGGCTTGTAGCTCAAGGAGTTGCTCTGGCTGTGCCATAGCGTGTGCTTGTGCCAGTCAATATCGTTGCGGCCGTTCGGATGGGCTGCGGTGTCGCCGTAGTCATTGACCGAATGCGCGCCGCGACTTTCATGGCGGGCGGCAGCTGACACGATAGTGGCTTCGGCCGCCTCGATCAGGTTTTCAACTTCCAATGCCTCGATGCGGGCGGTATTGAAGATTTTTGATTTGTCCTTCAGGCCGATGTTTTTCACGCGCTCGCGCAACGCGGCAACCTTGAAAACGCCTTCGTCCATGCTGGCCTGGGTGCGGAACACGCCGGCATGCAGTTGCATGGTGCTGCGAATATCGTTGGCCACATCCTGCGCATACTCGCCCTCTTGCGCGTTGTCCAGGCGTGCAATTCGGGCCAGCGTGGCGTCGGCGGCGTCAGGCGGCAAGCCCTTGTGCGCCGTGGTCTTGTTGAACTCGACGATGTGGTTACCGGCGGCGCGGCCGAACACCAGCAAATCCAGCAGCGAATTGGTGCCCAGGCGGTTGGCGCCGTGCACGCTGACGCAGGAACATTCGCCGACCGCGTACAGGCCATTGACGACCACGCTCTTGTTGTTCGCGTCCTGTGTGACGACCTGGCCGTGGATGTTGGTGGGAATGCCGCCCATCTGGTAGTGAATCGTCGGAACCACCGGAATCGGCTCGCGCGTGATGTCGACGTTGGCAAAGTTGTGACCAATCTCGAACACCGACGGCAGGCGTTTCATGATGGTTTCGGCACCCAGGTGCGTCATGTCGAGGTTGATGTAGTCC
>JANPFZ010000207.1:0-8075 GCA_031423655.1 Polaromonas sp. | reverse complement strand
TTTTCAGCGCTTGAGAGCGGGCGCAATGGATATGCCGCCCTTGCCATTGACGCCAAGGTACACGCCCAGCGCAATCGTGGCGTCGCTGCCGAACCCAGGATAGGGAAAGCGTTGCTGACGATAACAATCATTAAGCCGCTGCTGCATACCCCACAACTGCCCGCTGGAAACACGGTAGGCGGGCCAGGCGCCAAATCCTTCGCCGGCACCCGGATTCCTGGTGAGGTTGGGCAGGTCCTGCAAACGAATGCGCTTGCCGTCCTCGGCGTGGCACGATGCACAGGAAAAATCATGCGTACCGCCGCGCTGGAAAAAAAGGCGCTTACCCACTTCGTACATGACTTTTTCCTTGTCATGACTTTGTGGCAAAGAAAATTTCATGTTTTTTGATTCGGCAGAAATCCAGGCCGCGAGTGCAGTGACGCTGTTTTGCTCACCTTTGCCAAACGGCGTGTTGGCAATCTCCGCAGCGCTGAATCCCTGCAGTGTTGCCATGCACGTCAACAGGCGGGACTCCATATCCTGCACTCTCTGCGTATCAGCAAAGTATCGCGGCAACTCGACAAATGCGCCTTTGACGACCCCAGGACCTTTACCCAGATCGCACTCTTCCAGCGACTCTTTTTTCGGCCCCCTCTTTTGGGTCCACAGGCTTTCGCCCTTGGCTTCGAAAAGTTCGGCCGGGTTGCCGTCCTGCAACATCGCACGGTATTCCGCGATGCCGTCGCTCGCCGATTTTTGCGCGAATCCGCTGCTTGAAACAGCGACAAGCACAAGGGCGATCATCACCGACGTTTTGATTTTCATTGCTACTTCTTTCGTTGCGTCAATGTCTGAAAATTGAATCTGGCCGGACCCGGGTTTTATGCCATCGGTAGCTACGAAACAACAGCCTCGTCAGTTCGTGTATCGCCCTTGTTGTCTTTCCAGGTCACGCCAATTTTGTCGCCCGCTTTGGCGCCTTTGATGGTGAATTGCAGGAAGGGATTTTTCGACACGGCCGGACCCCACTCGGCGCTCAGGACGGGTTTGCCATTCTGGGTAGCGGTGACTTCGGTGATGTGCCAGGCAGGAATCAACTTGCCCGCAGCGTCTTTGCGTTGCCCGGATTCCATTTCATGATTCATCAGAACGCGAACGGTGGCGTTGCTGCCAGCTACTTGGGCGCGAATGCGCATCGGATCGGCCATTTGGAAACTCCTGTGAATAATCAAGAAAAATACTTTTACGAAACAAGGTCAACCGCCGCAACCGCCAAGGGTCACTTTGACTTCTTTCTTGGCGAAGAGCGCGCGACCATCATTCATGATGGCCAATGCGTACACGTCGGATGATTGCCCCATCTTGGCCCGGGTAGAAACGTTGGCTTCGATACTGTCCGTGATATGGAAAATAGCCACCAAGGTGGAAGGATTCTTTTCCACCAGTATCAGAATCTGCTTGACCCCAGGAAGCGCACTGCTTGCGCCTAGAGGCACGACAGCGCCGTTCTCGGCGATGTCCGGTGCCGTGATGGTGACATCCTTACTTTCGGCGGGCGCACCGGGCGCACCAATGGCCTTCAACACCTCGTTGAGGCCCTTGGCCTCAAACGCGGTCTTGTTGAACTCTGCAAACGCTGTCGCAGGCAACAAGCCGGCGCCGGCAAGAAGGCTTGCAACCACAGCACTGTGTTTAAGCGTATCGCGGCGATTTTTCATGTTGATTTCCTTAAGTTGAACTGACTTTTGAACTGACTGTTGAATGGACGCGGCTGGAGAAAAACCAAGGCATTGACTAGCTTGCCTGCCTACTTGCTGGCGCCGGCGGCAAGCCAGGCCGCAATGATCTTTGCATCAGACTCCGCCAGGGTTTGCGCCGGCATGGGAATGGCACCCCAAACCCCCGAACCACCGCCTTTAATTTTGCCTGCCAGATAGTCAACCTTGCCGGGATACTGGCGCGCAATAGCAGAAAAAGAGGGTCCGAGAAGCTTGCTGTCCATGGCGTGGCAAGCCACGCAGGCATTTTGTTGCGTCAAGGCGATTGCGGCTTTGCTGTCGGACGTTCCGGCACCGCCAACGGCCGGGGCAACTTCCTTCGCTGGCGCGACTGCCGTGACGGCCACGGCGCGCACAGCACCCAGGGAGTGCGGCTCAGGTCGGGTCGTGTCGGCACCTCGCTGGGGGCCGACCAGACGGTTCTGCTCGGCTAGATTCCCGTGCTGGCTGCGCGCAAAGTACGGCAGGAAAGACGATACTTTTGCCTCGGTGGCGCAGTCTTTCATGCAGGCCGTGTTGCTGGTGTCAGGCTTTTTAGTACCGCCAAACTCATTGCCCGGCCACATCGAATGCTGAGTTGACATGCCATTTCGATTAGGCATCCGTTTCTGCACATCAGCCATGTTTTTATCCGACAAAACATAGTTATCAGGCACTACTTTTGCAAGGCTCAGCAAAAAGGCTGTTACAGCATAAACCTCCTCTGTCGTGAGAGATTTCGGCTGATTCCAGGGCATGGCGCGGTTGATGTAGTCCCACAGGGTCGAAACATGTGCCACCTTCATCAAAGTTGATCGGCCAGCGGTCGCGTCTTTTAACTTTGACGCATGGCCGGCTTTAATGTCTTCGTCACTGGTGCCGCCAATGATCGGGCTGAACACGGCATTGGACTCTCCGAACACACCATGACAACTGGCACACTTGGCCTCCCAGACTTCCTGGCCCCTGGCAACACTGCCCGACCCTGCTGGCAGGCCCTTGAAGTCGGGGCGAACGTCAATATCCCAGGCCTGGACTTCTTTCGGTGTGGCGTCCCGACCCACACCTGGGTATTTGCCAGCTTGCTGAGCGACCGCCAAGCCCGCAGCACCGACCAGAAATACCGCCAGCAACAACTGCTCAAACCTGAACATTCCTGACCTCGCCATTTTCCTGCACTAACCATGACTGAATAGCATTGTTGTGATAAATCGACCGCGTACCGCGCACGGAGCGGAGCTGCTGGTAGCTAGGTTGAACAAAGCCGGTTTCGTCGATGGCCCGACTTTGAATGATCGCCGGCTTGCCGTCCCACACCCAATCCAAATTAAATCGCGTCAAGGCTTTGGTGAGCACGGGGGTTTCAAGTCGCGCCTGACGCCAGTTCTTTCCGCCATCTGCCGACACATCTACCCTTTTGACCTTGCCCCGGCCAGACCAGGCCAGTCCTGTGATGTTGTAGAACCCCTTGTCCAGCAAAACCTGTCCGCCAGACGGTGTTGTCACCACGCTCTTGCACTCCTGAAGGTTGGCGTATTGACGGTGCTGGCCATCGGGTTGCAGGTCCATGTAATGGATCGCTTCGTCTTTGGTCGCGTAAGGCATATCGCCTACTTCTATCCTACGCAAATACTTCACCCAGCTAACGCCCTGTACACCTGGCACCACCAGACGTAGCGGGTAGCCGTTCTCAGGTCGCAGCATCTCACCATTCTGGCCGAACGCCACAATCACCTCGCCCGACAGAATCAGGCTCATGGGAATGGTGCGGGTCATGGAAGAGCCATCAGCGCCTTCTGCCAAAACGAACTTGCCGTTCTTCAGATCAGCACCTGCAAGCTCCAGCAGCGTGATCAGCGGTACACCGGTAAATTCGCTGCACGAAATCATGCCGTGGGTGTACTGCACCGTTGGCACGGCGACGTTAGCCCATTCAGTAGCAGTGTTTGCGCCGCACTCCATAAAGTGAAATCTGGACACCGTGGGCAGGCGCATGACCTCATCCATCGTGAAGACCTTGGGCGCCTTGACCATGCCGTTGATCATGAAGCGGTGCTTCGACGGGTCGATATCCCACCATCCCTGGTGATGTCGCTCAAAGTGCAAGCCACTCGGAGTCACGATACCGAACAGCGACTGAAGGGGCGCGAAGGACACAGAAGCCTGGGACGTTTGCGTCAGACCAGGGCTCTGCCGCCGCTGGACATTCAGCTCAAACTTTGACGGCTTGCCGTATCCACCATCGGATGCCACGCTTTGACCCAATCCTTTGCTGTGCTCCGGCAAATCAAGAATGTTTTCGTCCCCACCCGTGGTGGACACAGGACTTGACTGGGCCAGAAGCGATGGCGCAGCAGCGCCGGCCGCAACCGCCGCAAAGGCGTTGCGAATAAAGCCGCGACGCCTTTGCTTGGCTTCGTGCACCACAGTTCGGATGTCTGCTCTTGACAAAAAATTCTCAGGGGCTTTTATCAGACGCCCTGGAAGCGATTCATCTTGCTTCACACAATCTCCTGGCCCGGTCATTCAACTTCTCTTACGCGCGACACGCACCCGATAAAACTGAAAGCGCCAATTTCCTGCCGCTTTTTGGGCTGCCTTCATGCGCTGCGCCCAAAAGTTCACTGGCAGATTTTTCGCCCATTCAACGACAGGTTCGTGATATTGGAAATTTTTGCATCAGTCATACGCTACGTACATATATTTGCATACAAAAATATATACCTCAAATTGACGTTTCAATTGAGGGTTTGCTCTGGGTCCAGAGCAAGTTCTCCGGGTTTCTTTTCTCTGCGCGACGAGAGCGCCCGAAGAGTTCTTCGCCAGACTGGCGAAGTGATGCAAAAGCCATCAAAGTTAACTGAATTGAAGTAAAAACACGCTGTAGCCCATGTACTACTTGCGTACGTAGCTATTAAATCAATAGCGATGCGCAGTTGGCAATGATCCGGTCCGGTGCACAATTTTCAATCGGCTGTCCCATGTTGTAGCCATAAGGCAACATCCAGACCGCGACCCCTGCGTTGCGCGCTGTGGCGACGTCGATGCTGGAATCGCCAACAAACAAGGCGCGTTCGAGCGGGACCGAAAATTGGTCCAGGCAGCTTTGAATGCCTGCCGGGTCGGGTTTTTTTCGAGGCAGCGTGTCGCCGCTCACCACGCGGTCGAACAAGTGCGCCAGCTGATGGGCCTTCAGCACGGTGGCGGTGTACCGCCCTTCCTTGTTGGTGACCACGGCCAGCTTCACGCCGCGGCCGCGCAAGGCTGCCAGCGTTTCGCGCACCTGCGGGTAAAGGTAGCTGCGGGTACCGCAGCGCAGCTGGTAATTTTTATCGAACTCGGCAGCGATCCGCGACAGCGTGTCGCTGGCGCGCACCACCGACACATCGGTCTTGCCAGTCGCGGCCAGCGCGTGAATCAACAGCTCCATCGTCCCGTGGCCGATCCAGTCGTTGACCTGCTGCTGCGTGACTTTGGGCAGACTGAAGCGGCGCAGCGTGTCATTGACCGCATCGGCAATTTCAGGCGCTGTTTCGATCAGCGTGCCATCCAGATCAAACATGATCAGGTCGAAGGGATTGCTCATGGTGACGGGCTTGCGTTGGCAGACAGGGCGACTTGTTTAAAAAGACGGCGGTGACCCCGTTCGTCAGTACCTCATTGGCGGGCAGGCTCGGGCGTCGGTATGGGCATCGGCATGCATGGCGTTTGCAGCCACCGTGCTCATCTCATTGGGCTCCCAAAGCGCGTTTGCGGCGTTCCATCATTCGCCAGACGAACGGCGTGAATATCAGTTGCATGGCCAATTCCATCTTGCCGCCCGGCACCACGATGGTGTTGGCGCGGCTCATGAAGCTGGCTGCGATCATACTCAGCAAATATTGAAAATCGATGCCCTTGGGTTTAGCGAAGCGGATCACGACCATGCTCTCATCCGGCGACGGAATGTCGCGCGCGACAAAGGGGTTTGAGGTATCGACCATCGGCACGCGCTGGAAGTTGACATGCGTGTGCATGAACTGCGGACAGATGTAGTTCACGTAGTCGGGCATGCGGCGCAGAATTGTGTCGGTTACTGCCTCAGTGCTGTAGCCGCGCTTGGACTTGTCGCGCCACAGTTTCTGGATCCACTCCAGGTTGATGACCGGCACCACGCCGACCAGCAGATCGGGGTGCTGAGCGATGTTGACATCCGGCGTCACGACAGCCCCATGCAGGCCTTCGTAGAAAAGCAGTTCGGTGTTGGCAGGCACGTCTTCCCAGGGCGTGAAGGTGCCGGGTTGCTGTTGGTAGGGTGCCGCTTCTTCGGTGTCATGCAGGTACTTGCGACGCTTGCCGGTGCCGGTTTCGGCATAGGCGCGAAACAGCTCGGCCAGCTCGGGGAACAGGTTGTTCGATGGCCCAAAGTGGCTGAAGTTGTTGTCGCCAGCTTTTTCGGCTTCTGCCGCCTTGCGCTTCATTTCCTGGCGGTTGTAGCGATGAAAACTGTCGCCTTCAATGACGGCGGCGTTAACGCCTTCGCGGCGAAAAATATTCTCAAATGTTCGCGTCACCGACGTGGTGCCGGCGCCGGACGAACCCGTGATGGCGATGATGGGGTGGCGTTCAGACATGGTGATGAATCCGTAAGTTAAGAATATGGTTCGAATCGGCCCCTAGCCCTCGAAATATCTGCGTAAGCAGCTATTAATTAAATAGCAACTGACTACCGTGAGCGCAAGCGGAGAGCCCTCACGCCTGCCCTCCCAGAGGGAGAGGGAGTAAGACGCGGCGGCCCCATTCCAGCAGGGGCCGCGGGACTGGCTTCGCCAGACCGCAGGCGCAGCGGCCCCCTCGGGGGGCAGGGAGCGACACGCAGTGCGCGACCGTGGGGGCCATATCTAGACGCGAAACAGGCTGCGCTCAACAAACAGTGGGTTGTTTTCCTCGGCCCTGGCAGGCTCGGCGTGGTAGCGCTCGATGCGCTCGACTTCGCATTTGGACCCGAATACCAGCCCAATGCGCTGGTGCAGCGATGTCGGCTGCACCGCCAGCATGGGCTCCCGGCCGGTGGACGCGCGGCCGCCGGCCTGCTCCATGATCAGACCAATCGGGTTGGCTTCATACAGCAAGCGCAGCCGGCCGGGCCTGGACAAATCCCTGGTGTCGCGCGGATACAGAAAGACCCCACCACGCATCAGAATGCGATGCGCCTCGGCCACCATGCTGGCGATCCAGCGCATGTTGAAGTCTTTACCACGCGGCCCGGTTTTGCCGGCCAGGCACTCATCAACATAGCGCTTGACCGGCGCTTCCCAGAAGCGGCTGTTGGACGCATTGATGGCAAACTCCTGCGTTTCTTTGGGGATCTGCATCTTTGAATGCGTGAGCATGAACTCGCCCAGGCTGGGGTCGAGCGTGAAGCCGTTGACGCCGTCGCCCACCGTCAGCACCAGCATGGTGGTGGGGCCGTAAAGCGCATAACCGGCCGCGACCTGCTGGGCGCCGGGCTGCAGGAAATCGGCTTCGACCAGATCACGCCCGGTGTTCACCACATCCTGACCGACGCGCAGGACCGAGAAAATGCTGCCCACCGAAACATTCACATCGATATTGCTGGAGCCGTCGAGCGGGTCGAACACCAGCAGGTACTTGCCGCGCGGATGCTGCGCGGGTATCTGATAAGGCAAGTCCATCTCTTCCGAAGCCATGCCCGCGAGATTGCCCGCCCACTCGGTGCGCCGGATGAACAGGTCGTTGCTCAGTACGTCGAGCTTTTTTTGCGTCTCGCCCTGCACATTGACCGAGCCGCCGGCATCGGCTGCATGGTTGCCCATGACGCCGCCCAACTCGCCAAAGGCCACAGCGCGAGAGATCGCCTTGCAGGCCAGCGCCACATCGAGAATCAGGGCGTTGAAGTCGCCACGGGCTTCGGGGAAGCGGCGACGCTCCTCGATCAGGAATTGCGTCAGGGTCGAGCGGTTGGTGAGCGGCATGTTGTCTCTCGTCGTTTTTTAAATTTCGTTTCAGTGTGCAGCGGCCTGGCGGCGCAGTTCGCGCATGACGCCGTGGTAGCCACCATCGGCATCGGGCGCGCCAAACACGGCACTGCCCGCCACGCAGGTATCGGCACCGGCCCGCACAATTTCAGCGATGTTGTCAGTCTTCACACCACCGTCGACTTCCAGCCAGATCGGCTGGCCACCGGCCGCCTGATGCGCGGCGATGCGTTGGCGCACCAGACGCAGCTTGCCGAGCGTGGAGGGAATAAATTTTTGCCCGCCAAAGCCGGGGTTGACGCTCATCAGCAGCACGATGTCGAGCTTGTCCATCACATGATCGAGCCACTCAAGCGGG
>JANPFZ010000206.1:0-9591 GCA_031423655.1 Polaromonas sp. | reverse complement strand
TCCTTGATCTGGCCCTGAAACTGCGGGTCAAGCACCTTGGCGCTCAGCACGTAGCTGGCGCGGGCAAACACGTCTTCGGGCAGCAGCTTCACGCCTTTGGGCAGCAGCGAATGCAGCTCGATAAAACTTTTAACCGCGTTGAAAAGTCCATCGCGCAGGCCACTTTCGTGCGTGCCGCCGGCGCTGGTCGGAATCAGGTTGACGTAGCTTTCCCGCACCGGCTGGCCGTCTTCGGTGAAGGCCACGACCCAGCTGGCGCCCTCGCCTTCGGCAAAGGTTTCGTGCGACGAATCTGCAAAGCCTTCGCCCTCGAACATCGGAATCACCGGGTCGGCGGTCAGCGTCTGCATCAAATAGTCACGCAGGCCGCCCTTGTACAGCCAGGTCTGAGTATCTCTGGTCTTTTCGACCGTCAGCGTGACCGAGACGCCGGGCATCAGCACCGCCTTGCTGCGCAGCAAGTGGATCAACTCGGCCATCGGCAACACCGCCGATTCAAAATATTTCGCGTCGGGCCAGGCGCGCACCGAGGTGCCGCATTTGCGGTCGCCCTCACCGGCTTTGACGATCTGCAGTTTTTCAATCACGTCGCCGCCGGAAAACACCAGCTTGGCCACCATGCCTTCCCGGTATGAGGCGACTTCGAGCCGTTTGGACAACGCGTTGGTGACGCTGACACCCACGCCGTGCAGGCCGCCCGAAAAGCTGTAGGCGCCGCCCTTGCCCTTGTCGAACTTGCCACCCGCATGCAGACGCGTGAACACCAGTTCCACGACCGGCGCTTTTTCTTCCGGATGCATGCCAAACGGAATGCCGCGCCCGTCGTCATCAACGCTGACGGAGCCATCGGTGTGCAGCGTTACCCTGATTTTCTTGCCGTACCCGCCAAGCGATTCGTCGGCGGAATTGTCCAGCACCTCCTGGATGATGTGCAGCGGCGTGTCGGTGCGGGTGTACATGCCCGGCCGCTGTTTGACAGGCTCTAGGCCTTTCAGAACGCGAATCGAGCCTTCGGAATAAGAGCCTGGTGACAGGCTGGCGGTGACGGTTTTTTCGGCCATGGCAGATGAGTGATTTGGCCGGATTGTAGTCGCGACTGGCACGATAACTGTACAAATACCCAGCCCCACAGAATCACTCGTACGACCACGGCATGCGGGCAATCTGGTTACAGTCGCTGGGTGCTCTCCCTCTTTTTGTCCTTCAGACTCGCGCGATGACCCCCTCTGTAAAAAAACTTTCGATGGTGCAGGTGCTCCTGTGCGGCGCAGCTATCGTCACGCTGTCGATGGGCATTCGCCACGGTTTTGGCCTGTGGCTGCAACCCATCACCCAGGCCCAAGGCTGGACGCGTGAAACCTTTTCGTTTGCGCTGGCGATTCAAAACCTGTCCTGGGGGGTATTCGGTATCTTTGCCGGCATGGCGGCTGACCGATTCGGTGCGTTCCGCGTCATCGTGGGCGGCGCGGTGCTCTACGCGCTAGGCCTGGCGGGCATGGCGCTGTCGCCCACCGGGCTGCTCTTCACGCTGACGACGGGCGTGCTGATCGGCGCAGCGCAGGCGGGCACGACCTACGCGGTGATTTACGGCGTGATTGGTCGCAATATTTCTGCCCAGAAAAGATCGTGGGCGATGGGTGTCGCGGCTGCGGCGGGCTCCTTCGGCCAGTTTTTGATGGTGCCAACCGAAGGCTTTCTGATCAGCAGTCTGGGCTGGCAGCAGGCACTGCTGGTGCTGAGCGGCGCCGTGCTGCTGATGATTCCACTGGCCTTCGGCCTGCGTGAAACCAATTTTTCAGCCGGGGCATCGGCGCCACCGCGCGAGCAGACGATTGTTCAGGCCCTGGGCGAGGCCTTCAAATACCCCAGCTTCCAGCTGTTGATGGCCGGTTATTTTGTTTGCGGATTTCAGGTCGTTTTCATCGGCGTACACATGCCCAGCTACCTGCGAGACAAAGGTCTTTCTCCGCAGGTAGCCAGTTACGCGCTGGCGCTGATTGGTTTGTTCAACGTGTTTGGCACCTACGCAGCTGGGGTACTGGGCCAGAAGATGCCGAAGAAAAATATTCTGGCGACGATTTACTTTTCGCGCGCCGTGGTCATCGCCCTCTTCATCGCCGCACCGTTGAGCCCGACCAGCGTTTATATTTTTTCAGCGGTGATGGGTTTGCTCTGGTTGTCCACTGTGCCACCCACCAATGCGGCGGTGGCACAGATTTTCGGTATCCAGCATTTGTCGATGCTCGGCGGGTTCATCTTCTTCAGCCATCAGATCGGCTCGTTCATGGGCGTCTGGCTGGGCGGCGTGTTGTATGACCGTACCGGCAGCTACGACATCGTCTGGTACCTGGCGATTGCGCTGGGCGTATTTGCCGGCTTGATCAACCTGCCGGTGCGCGAAGCGCCGATCACGCGTGCTGCCAAGGTGGCGCAAGGAGCCTGAGATGGCTATAAAAATCGCCTTGTGGACAGTCGCGCTGGCTGCATCGCTAGGGGTGTTTGCGCTCTACACTCGGCCTGATTTTCTTTTCACGCTCGCCAATCAGGTCTGGGCTTGTTTTTAAGCCATATTGGCCTCTAGCCCATGTAATACTTGGGTGAGCAGCTATGAAAATAATAGTGACTAACGGCGAACCGCAACATGGTAGCGAGCCGCCGTCGGCATGGATCAAGCGCTGGTCGCACCTGGTGGCGCCGGGCGGTGTGGTGCTGGACGTGGCTTGCGGCTACGGTCGCCACGCACGCTGGTTTTATGAACGAAATCACCCGCTAGTCCTTGTAGATCGTTCGCAAGCAGCTATGGATTCAATAGCGTCCGTTATTCCAGCCAACGCCTGCGAAGCCGTGGTAACTGACATCGAAAACGGGCCGTGGCCGTTTGCGGGGCGTCAGTTTGCAAGCGTGGTCGTTACAAACTATCTGTGGCGTCCGCTGTTTCTCACGCTGCTGGACAGCCTGCAGCCCGGAGGTGTGTTGATGTACGAAACTTTTACCCAGGGCCATGAGACCGTCGGCAAGCCTTCGCGCGCCGATTTTTTGCTACACCCGGGTGAGCTGCTGGAGGTCTGCCAGGCACTTCGCGTGGTGGCGTTTGAAGAAGGTTTTCAGCAAGCCGCCGATGGATCGGCGCCGCGATTCATCCAGCGAATTGCGGCCGTCCGCGCCACCGCTGCGGACGCTGCGCCCGTCCGGTACACGCTGCCCTGAGTACACGCTCCTCCCATGCTGTCACTGCGCCGTGCCGCCGTGCGGGTCTAGGTAGAATATAAGGATATAAGGGCCAGGCTTTTTTACGGGCCAGACCGCACCCCACTATGGGAACCCGGGCTGTGCAATGGACTTTGAATCCGCTCCAATCCACACGCAAAGACATGAAAACCATCACCGGCAGCATCGTTGCATTGGCCACTCCCCTGCATGAGGACGGCAGCGTCGATTACCCCGCTCTGCGCAAACTGGTGGACTGGCACATCGCCGAAGGCACCGACTGCATCGGCGTGGTCGGCACGACTGGCGAGTCGCCCACCGTCAATGTCCAGGAGCACTGCGAAATCATTCGCGTATCTGTCGAGCAGGCAGCCGGGCGCGTGCCCATCATGGCCGGTTGCGGTGCCAACTCAACCGCCGAAGCCATCGAGCTGGCGAAATTCGCGCGCGGGGTGGGCGCGGACTGCCAACTGCAGGTCGTGCCCTACTACAACAAGCCGACCCAGGAAGGCCAGTACCAGCATTTCAGGGCGATTGCCGAGGCCACCGGCGACCTGCCATGCGTGCTCTACAACGTGCCCGGCCGCACCGTCGCCGATATGGCGCACGCCACCGTGCTGCGTCTGGCCCAGGTCCAAGGCATTGTCGGCATCAAGGAGGCGACTGGCGACATCGAACGCGCGCAGTGGCTGATCCGCGAAGTCCCAAAGGGCTTCGCGGTTTACTCGGGCGACGACCCGACGGCGGTTGCGCTGATGCTGTGCGGCGGCCAAGGCAATGTCAGCGTTACTGCCAACGTGGCGCCACGCCTGATGCACGAGTTGTGTGTGGCCGCGCTGGCTGGCGACGTCAAACGCGCCATGGCTTTGCAGTTCCAGTTAATGCCGTTGCACAAAACCCTGTTTGTCGAAGCCAACCCGATTCCCGTCAAGTGGGCGATGGCGCGCATGGGCCTGTGCGGCGGAACGCTGCGCCTGCCCATGACGCCGCTTGATTCATCAAATGAAGCGGCAGTGGAAAGCGCACTTCGCGCCTGCGACCTGATCTGATCTGATTTTTAAGGAAACCCTGTGAAGACCTCGTTTCAACGTCCCGCTTGCGCTACTACTCCCGTCTGCTCCGATTCAGTCGGCCCTCGCCTGGCCCTGGTGTCGTCTGTCGTCGCGCTCTGCCTGCTGGCAGCTTGCTCATCCATTGGCGACCTCATGCAGGGCGAACGCGTTGACTACAAGACCAGCGGTGCAAAAGCCCCGTCACTGGACGTGCCGCCTGACCTGACGCAGTTGAACCGCGAAAGCCGCTACGTGGTGCCTGGTACGGCAGTGACGGCCAGCGCTTATCAGGTCGGGCAAGCTGCCCCTAATGCACCGACGGCCGCTGTCTCGGTGGGCGATGTGCGCATCGAACGCGCCGGAAACCAGCGCTGGCTGGTCGTCAACCGCCCGGCTGACAAGCTCTGGGGCCCGGTTCGGGAATTCTGGCTTGAAGGCGGATTTTTGCTGTCGCAAGACCAGGAAAACCTGGGCATCATGGAAACCAGTTACGCAGAAAACCGGGCGAAGATACCGCAGGACTTCATCCGCAATACCATCGGCAAGGTGTTTGACTCACTTTATTCGACCGGCGAACGCGACAAGTTTCGCACTCGCCTGGAACGCCGGGCAGACAACGGCACCGAAATTTACGTCAGCCACCGGGGCATGGTTGAAGTGGTGACCGGCGCCAAGGGCGGCTCGTCCGGTGGCGACAGCACGGTCTGGCAGCCGCGGCCGACGGACCCGGAACTCGAAGCCGAGTTTTTGCGCCGCATGATGGTCAAGCTTGGCGTCAGCAGCGAACAGTCAAAAGCGCTGGTTGCGACGGGCGCCACCAAACAAACTTCCCGCGTGGCGAATGTCAACAACGTGCCGGTGGTGCAGATTGACGAGGGCTTCGAGCGCGCCTGGCGCCGGGTCGGGCTGGCACTTGACCGCACTGGCTTTACCGTTGAAGACCGTGATCGCGCGCAAGGCACCTACTTTGTGCGCTACGTCGAACCGGTGGCCGACAAGAGCGAGCCGGGCTTCTTCAGCAAGATTTTCAGCGGCTCGCCAGCTGCCATTGCGCCATTAAAGTACCGGATCACCGTCAAGAGTCAGGGCGAGGCGTCAGTCGTGTCCGTGCTCAATACGCAGGGGGCGGCTGAATCTTCCGCGAACGCGCAGCGCATCGTGCAGGTCATCGCCGACGACCTGAAGTAAGGGGTTTGCGCCGTGTCATGACGGCCACTCCATCAACCGACTCTTGCAACCGACTCCTGCTATCAACTTTTCCAACCGGTAGACCGACCGCGTGTTGAGATTTAAAAGTCTGGGCAGCGGCAGCTCCGGCAACGCCACGCTGGTCGAATCCGCCGGGCTGGTGCCGTTCAGGCTGCTGGTCGACTGCGGTTTGGGCATCAGGCAGTTGCAGATGCGGCTGAGGGAAGCGGGACTGCAGCTTGAGGACATAGATGCGGTTTTCATTACCCACGAACACAGCGACCACGTGGGTTGCGCCCTCGCCCTTTCACTGCGGCACCAAATTCCGGTATGGATGAGCCGGGGCACGCACACAGCGATGGGTTCGCCGGACTTCAGCGGCCGACTGCGCTTTGCGCGTGATGGCGATGCGATTGATCTGGGCGGGCTTGAAGTCATGCCTATCACCGTACCGCACGACGCGCGAGAGCCGCTACAGCTCACATGCACTGACGGCGCCGCCCGGCTCGGCATCCTGACTGACCTGGGTCACGCCACGACCCATGTGCTCAAGCATCTTCAGGGCTGCAGTGCGCTGCTGCTGGAATGCAATCACGACACCGACATGCTGGCGCAATCAATCTATCCGGATTTTCTGAAACGCCGGGTCGGCGGGCAATACGGTCATCTGTCGAACACGGCGGCGGTTGACATCATCCGCTCTGTCATGAACCCACGGCTGCGGCATGTGGTGGCAGCGCACTTGAGCGTGCAAAACAACAGGGCTGATCTGGTGCGTGTACTCTTGGGAAAGACACTGGACTGCGCGCCCGATGACATCGTGGTGGCACGCCCTGATGTCGGCACGCGCTGGCTACCCCTTTAGCGCTGAGCGAGAACAGTTCCGACTCAATGACGCGAAGCATAAAAAAAGCCGCCCGTGGGCGGCTTTTGCTTGCGCTGTAGAACGAAACGTTCAGGGCTTTTTACCGGCAGCAGCGTCAGCGGCCTTTTTGGCAGCGTCGGCGGCAGCGCCAGCAGCGTCTTTGGCAGCATCAACAGCGGCCGTGGTGGCAGAGCCAGCAGCAGCGCCGACGGACGAAGCTGCCGAGCTGGCAGCAGAAGCGGCCGAACTGGCAGCAGAAGCGGCATCCATTGCGGCGCCAGCGGCAGCAGAGGCAGCGCCAGCAGCGGCTTCAACGGCAGCGGTAGGTGCCGGTGCTACAACAGGCGCTGGGACCACAACAACCGGTGCTTCTGCTTTTTTGCCGCAGGCAGCGAGGGCAACTGCGGCAACGATGGCTGCCAAAACGAGGGACTTGTTCATTTTTTAGATCCTTGATGTATTGAAGAAAACAATTTTTCTGAGACTGACAAAACAAGCTGAACCTGAAGCTCCAGCAGTCTTGACCGGGGAAAGGACTTGAGCACTTTCCTTCCAGCCTCAAATTATATGCCGGGGCTGCGGGGAAACCCCGACTCACGGCAAAGCGAAGCGGCTAGCCCCGCAAATTCTCCTAAAACCCACGCTTCAAAGGCCCAGCGTCGTGGCCGGAAATGCAGGAATGCTCTTCAGAAGCCGCTCGTTCAAACCTTCCTTCAAGGCCACACGGCGCGCCGCCTCGTAGCCGCAGTAGCCGGCACTTCGTTCCAGATCAAGACGCTCGAAAACCCATCCGGGTGTCCACATCGCACTGGGAATAGTGTCGCTTGGCCCCGAAGCGCTGCCACGACATTCGACGATATGCGACCAGGTTTGCCGCCAGGTGACAAAGCGTGGGTGTCGTCGGGTTACCGAGTCATAGTTCCGGGCAATCATGGTCAGTTTGCGGCCGGTGCGAGACCAGGCGGCGAGCGCGCTGGTCACCGCGCGCTCACCCAGTGGCCAGTCTTCAAAGTTGCCATCGCAAATAATGATTTCACGCCAGCCCTGATTCGCCGCTGCTCGAAAAGCGCGCCGAATCAGGTCACCGAACTCGGCGCGTCCGCTAAAGCGCCCTTCCGGCAGAGCCGAATCATCCGCAGCAGAATCAGCGTTCATGGCCTTACTCCTTTAATGTCAAGCCATGCGTCGTGCAGCCAACCTGCCGAATGCCAGTCGGTCAGCAAGTCACGCGCTTGCGCTGATGCGGCGCGCAAGTCCTTCAATGAAAGTTCACGCCGGTCAGCCAATCGCCGCATCAACGTGGCGTCTGCTCCCCGGGCACGGTAGCTTTCGCCGTTTATGAAAAAGTGGTGTGGGTCGTACATCATGCGAGTCCGCCGATCAAGCCGGATCGCGCGCTGCAGTGACGCGGAAGGACCGAAGGACAAACTGTTTGGGGATGACCCAAAATAAGTCGATGATTTAGGCTCGGTCATCGATTCACCCAGGGCACATGCCAGGGCCAATGGATCTTTCAACGCGTCAAGCACGGCTTGCTGTGCAAAAGCGAGCAGTTGGCCAGGAATGGCGGCTGGCGTATCGGTGGCGGCTTGGGCGCTGTCCCGGTACAAGCGCTTCAGACCGGGCTTGCGGCCATCGCCATCGGCCGATTCGTCCGCATCTTCCTGCGCGTCTTCACTGAATTCAGCAAGGCGATGCAGCAGACTGGCTGCCAACTCGCGGCCCGCGGGCGCCCGGAATCCGACGGAATAGGTCATGCAGTCGGCAGCTTTCCCGTCCGCGCCCATCGATGCTTCGGCGATGCCCTCATGCGCATAGGCGGGCGGCAGATAGAGCATGTCGCCTGCTTCCAGCACGAATTCCTCGTCAGGCTCAAAGTTCTGCAAAATTTTCAGCGGTACGCCGCGTTGCAGCGATAGATCGGTTTGCCGCCCAATTCTCCAGCGTCGGCGACCACTGGCCTGGAGCAAAAACATGTCGTAACTGTCAAAGTGCGGCCCCACCCCACCGCCCGTGGTGGCGTATGAAATCATCAAGTCGTCCAGACGGGTGTCGGGAACAAAGCGAAACTTTTGCAGCAGCGCGTGAGCATCTTCGTCGTGGCTGTCAACGCTCTGCACCAGCAGCGTCCATCCTGCCTGATTGATGGGCGGCAGGCTGCGGCGCCCGATGGGGCCTTGCTTCATTCGCCAGCCGTCACTCTTTTGCACAATAAGCCGTGACTCCACTGCGTCGTCGGCCGCCATCGAAAACAAGTCGGCGCGGCTTAGCAAAGGCTTGAAGCCCGGCAGAGCCTGGCGCACCAACAGCGGCTTCTTTTGCCAGTGCCGGCGCATGAATTGCGCCGGGCTCAATCCGGCGAGAAGGTCGGAGCGCTGATGTACATCCATGGGACAATTGTCTGATGAAAATCACCCCGCAATGCGTTGTAGCCCTGACATGGACTTTGAAAGACACATTGGGCGATCTACTGGACGAACTCGACGAGCCGGTTGAATTTTTGCTGGGCGGCAACGACCTGCTGGAAAAAATTGAAGAGGCTTTGCAAGGTCACGAGGCGCCGGAGACGCTCGAGCTTCATCTTGAACCCGAAGACGCGTTCGGTGACTACGACGAGATGCTGGTTTTTCTGGAGCCACGCAGCCTGTTCCCGGCCGAGATCGAAGAAGGCATGACCTTCGACGGTGCCGCACTGCCTGCGGGTATCAGCCCTCAGATTCCGGCAGAGACGATTTACACCGCCACCGAAATTTATCCCGAGCATGTGGTGCTCGATGGCAACCATCCGCTGGCCGGGATCGCGATCAGGCTGGCATTGAAGATCGAGGCGGTTCGTGAAGCCAGCGTTGATGAGGTAGGCCAAGGCTCTATGGGAGCTGGTTTTTTCAGGCTGGAGCCGCAAGTGCCTGGCAAGTCCACACGACATTGACGGGCAATCAACCTAAAAAAGCCCGCGTACATCATGCGCTGTATGCGCAATAAACGCGGGCTTTTTTTATTCCCTTCGGTTTTTACACCCGGCACTACATACGGAAAATCTGTCCATTCTCGATTCTGACGCGATCACCCACGCGCAATTCTCCGAATGACGGCACGTCGTAGGCTCTGGAAGTTCCGTTGTCTAGCTGTATCGACACACGGTAGGACTCTCGCACCGTCGTACTGCGGTTTTTCTCGATCTCATTGCCGGCCACAGCGCCACCAACCACCCCCACGACTGTGGCAGCATCGCGTCCGCTTCCGCCACCGATCTGTCGGCCGACGACCGCGCCAGCCACA
>JANPFZ010000205.1:0-1779 GCA_031423655.1 Polaromonas sp. | reverse complement strand
CCGGTCGACCAGCGGCGTCAGGACATAAGCCAGCACGGCAGCGATGACGAAAGGAGTAAGGACGGGGCCCAGAAACCACAGCATGAGCACTGCCAGGGCGGCAATCAGAAACCAGGCTGCGGTACGCTTTTGCGTCGAAGTGAATTGCATAAAGCCTTGCAGGAAGGATGCGGGGCGGCCGGGGTGGTCGGCAATGAGCCGGAAGGACCGCCCCTTTAGAATCGAAGGCTTCAATTCTATCGGGCAGCTCTGGCCCGCCACTCACCGCTTTAGCCATGACCACTCCAGCCGCCACCCCCCCTCTGAGCTACAAAGACGCCGGCGTTGACATCGACGCCGGCGACGCCCTGATCGAACGCATCAAGCCGTTGGCCAAAAAAACCATGCGCGATGGCGTGCTGGCCGGCATTGGCGGCTTTGGCGCGCTGTTCGAGGTGCCCAAGCGCTACAAAGAGCCCGTGCTGGTCAGCGGTACCGACGGCGTCGGCACCAAACTGAAACTTGCTTTCGAATGGAACATGCACGACACCGTCGGCATTGACCTGGTGGCGATGAGCGTCAACGACGTGCTGGTGCAAGGTGCCGAGCCGCTGTTTTTCCTCGACTACTTTGCCTGCGGCAAGCTGGACGTGGACACCGCTGCAGCGGTGATTGGGGGCATCGCACGCGGCTGCGAATTAAGCAACTGCGCGCTGATCGGCGGCGAAACCGCCGAAATGCCCGGCATGTACCCGGCCGGTGAATATGACCTGGCTGGTTTTTGTGTCGGTGCGGTCGAAAAATCAAAAATCCTGACAGGGAAAGAAGTGGTGGCTGGCGACGTGGTGCTGGGTCTGGCCAGCAGCGGCGTGCATTCGAATGGCTTCAGCCTGGTGCGCAAGTGCATCGAGCGCGCCGGTGCTGACCTGCCCGCCACGCTGGACGGCAAGCCATTCAAACAGGCCCTGATGGAGCCGACCCGGCTTTACGACAAAAACGTGCTGGCGGCTTTGGCGATCCATCCGATCAAGGCGCTGGCCCACATCACCGGCGGCGGCCTGCTGGAGAACATTCCCCGCGTACTGCCCGAAGGCCTGGCAGCGCAGCTCGTGAAAGTCAGCTGGCCGCAGACTGAGCTGTTTGCGTGGCTGCAGAAGACTGCTGGTATTGATGATGTCGAGATGAATCGCACGTTCAATAACGGCATTGGCATGGTGGTGGTGATTGATGCAACAAATGCTGCCGTCTGCGCTGCCATGCTTCGCGCATCCGGCGAAACGGTGTATGAAATTGGCGTGATTGCTGCGCGCGGCGAGGGTGTCAGCGTTACCGTGGGCTGAGAAGACTCCAGCTAGCGCACGTGACAGCATCTATAATAAATCATCACATATCGTCATCATTCATCATGCGAACCATCATCGACCTTGAAGACAGCCAGGCTAGCCGCCTGGATGCGTGGGCCAAAGCTGAAAAAGTCAGCCGCGCGGAAGCCGTGCGGCGTGCCGTTAACCTGATGCTGGAGCGCGTCACGCCGCCGCAGGGCACAGGTTTCGGATTATGGGCCGAAGGCAAAGCGGTGCCGCCCGAGCGCGATGGGCTGGCTTTGCAGCGGGCACTGCGTGATGAGTGGCCTGAATAAACAACCGCCATGATCGCCCTTTTCGATTCCAACATCGTCATTGACTACCTCAACGGCATACCCCAAGCCGCCGCCGAGCTGGCGCAGTACAAGCAGGCTTACATCAGCCCTATCACCTGGGTAGAAGCGCAAGTCAAAGCCCCGCCGGGGCTGGAAGACGC
>JANPFZ010000204.1:0-5452 GCA_031423655.1 Polaromonas sp. | reverse complement strand
GTAAACCACAGCATGCGAAAGACCGGTAGCTTCAAGGGCTCCCAGGCCGAGAGCGAGGCGGGGTTGGGCGCCGGAAGCTGCGGGCTGGCTTCGTCAGGCATTCAGACCGTTTACATGGGCGGTTCTGCCATTGGGCGGGCAACCAGACCATAGCGGGCGTTTGACCCGTCGGGCGTTTTTTCCAGCGCCCACAGCTGGTTGTGGAACGCCGCCACGTTAGGCCGGTGCGCAATCGACACGATTCCGCCACCCACTGCTTTCACGTGGGCCAGCAGCTTTTCATAGACGGATTTCTCGGCCGCTTCATCGAGTGCGCTGGTGGCTTCGTCGGCAAAAATCCAGGCCGGTTTTTTCAGCAACACCCGCGCAATCGCCAGGCGCTGCTGCTCGCCGCCCGACAACTTCTGGCCCCAGGCGTCCCTGTCGTCAAGCCGGCTCGTCAACTGTGGCAGCAGCGCGTCGCTTAGGGCCTGCTTCAGCGCCTCGTCGGTGTACTGCGCGGCGGGTTGCGGGTAAGCCAGCGCGTCGCGCAGCGAACCATCGGGAAAGTAGGGGCGCTGCGGAATGAACATCGCGTTGTCGGGCAGGTGCGACTGACCTTTTGAAAACGGCCAGATGCCGGCAAAGGCGCGGAACAAGGTTGACTTGCCGCTGCCCGACGGGCCTTTGAACAGCACCCGGTCACCGGGCCGGGCCGTCAGTGAAATGTCACTCATCAGAGTGCTGCCACCGGGCAGGTTCAGACTCAGTCCGCTAGCCGTCAGCACACCCGCACCAGCAGCGGGCCCCGTGCCAGATGCTATTAAACTAGTAGCTGCTTGCGCACGTCCTTGCTGGGCTACAGCACTGATATTGTCTTCAAAACTGGTTAATCGGTCGGTCGTGGCGCGCCAGGCAGCCAGGTTGCTGTAGTTTTCTACCAGCCAGCTCAATGAGTCTTGCACGCGTCCGAAGGCCGACGATATCTGCATCAGCTGGCCGAGTTGAATGGCCCCACTGAAAAAGCGCGGCGCCGCCACGATGAACGGAAAAACCACGGCGGCCTGCCCAAAGAAGTTGGTGAACCAGACCAGGTTTTTCTGTTTCTTGATCAGCGCGAGGTAATTCTTCAGCACGGCAGCAAACCGAAGGTCCAGCTGCGTGCGCTCGACCGACTCGCCTTTGTCCAGCGCAATCGATTCGCTGTATTCGCGCACCCGCACCATGTGGTGCCGAAAGTCGGCTTCGTAGCGCTGCTGCTCGAAATTCAGCCTGATCTGCGGCCGGCCGATGTAGTGGGTAATCACGCTGCCGACCACGCAATACAACACGGCCATCCAGACCATGAAGCCCGGAATGTTGTAGCTGCTGCCACCGAGCGTGAAGGCGAACGCGCCCGACAGCGACCACAAAATTCCAACAAAGCTGACCAGCGTCACTAACGCATTAAGCAGGCCCATGCTCAGCGAGATGCTGTAGGACGTGAACAGATTGATGTCTTCCTGAATGCGCTGGTCGGGGTTGTCGGTCGTCGGCAGATCGGGCCCGCTGTTTTTGTTGGCAGAAAACCGCGCCAGTTCGAGCTTGTAGAAAGCGTGGTCGGCCAGCCAGCGCTGCAGGTAGTCGGCGGTCATCCAGGCGCGCCAGCGCACTTCGAGCAACTGCGTCAGGTAGAAGCGGTAAACCGCAATGATGATGAAGGCAAACGCCAGATAGGTGAAGCGCGCCAGTTGCTCCCAAAACACTTTGGCGTCCTTGTTTTGCAGCGCGTCATAAAACACCCGGTTCCAGTCGTTGAGCAACACCAGCATGTAGACGGCGGCCAGGTTGAGCACCACAATGGCCAGCAGCAGCCCGCGCGCCTTCCACTTTTGTTCTGACCTGAAGTAGGGCGCCGATAGCGCCCAGACGCGAACGGCAAACTGTTTGAAGGTGCTGAGCTTGGCGAAAAATCCTGAAGGTGGGCTGCTTGGGTTCATGCTGTTTGGTTTGATCGCGATGGATTTTTTCGCATCATCAGTCGCTGTCAGGCGGTTGATGAAAATTTAAAGGGGCTGGTTGGACACGCCGCTGGCCACATGGCCCGCAGGCACATGTTCGGCGGCTGAATCGACGTGACCGGTCTGGTCGTCAAAAAAGAAGTCGGGTTCGAACTCGCGCAAAAATTCGCCCTTGGCGAGTCCGCCCAAAAACATGGCTTCATCGACTTCAATGTTCCAGTCCATCAGGGTCCGGATGGCCCGCTCATGCGCTGGCGCGCTGCGCGCCGTGACCAGCGCGGTACGTATCCGCATGTGCGATGTACCCACCTGCTGCAAGCGGTGCAGCGCTTCGAGCAGTGGCTTGAAGGGGCCGGCCAGCAGCGGTTGGCCGGCTTTGTCGCGCTCATGTTTCTGGAAAGCCGACAAGCCCTCCGACTGGAACACGCGCTCGGCCTCGTCGGAAAAAAGCACCGCATCGCCATCAAAAGCAATGCGGACCTCATTCGGATGCGCGTCGCTGGCGCGCGCTGAGTGCGGGTACACCTGCGCGGCGGGCACGCCGGCTGCCAGCGCCTCCCGCACGTCGCTCAGGTGTGCCGATAAAAAAAGGTTGGCGTGCAGCGGCTTCAAATAGCGCCAGGGCGCTTCGCCGCGATTAAACGTACCGCGCTGAATGTTCAGGCCGTAGTGTTGCGCTGATCGAAAAACGCGCATACCCGACACCGGGTCATTGCGCGACAAAATCACGACTTCCACCCGCTGGTCGGGCGCGGCCGGGCTGGTGGCTTCAGCATCGATCCCGGGCGCCTGATTGAAGGCAAGCAGTTTTTTAACCAGGGAGAACGCCACGCCCGGTTTGGCCGGCACATCGAGCCGGTCGAGTTGCATCTTCATATAGGCGGCGTCTTGTTTTATCCCCGCAATGGCTGCTGCAGTGTGGCCGGCTTCGAAGATGCGGTTTTCTTCTTCAAAGTCGAACAGCGCCCGCGAGGAAATCGCGACGACCAGTTGTCCGTCCAGATTGGCTGCCATGGTGATGTGTTGCCCTGCCGTGCTTTGTTGGATGCGCGCAAGGGGTAGTAACCGCTGCGCACCTGTACACACTATTGTGCACAGTCCGGCGCCGCCTGTAGGGGTGCGGGTGGTGCCGGAGAAAGCAGGGAAAGATCGGGCGGGAGAGCCGGGCCTGGTTACTCGACAATATCCCAGCGAATCATCATGGCGTGGTCTTCGTGGGTCAGGTTGTGGCAGTGCATCATGTATTTGCCCAGAAAATCCCTGAACCGGATGAACACACGCACTTCCTCGCCCGGCTCCAGCACGTAGACATCCTTGCGACCTCGCTCGTGCGGCGGCGGCGGCTTGCCGTTGCGGCTCAAGATGCGGCCTTCCTCAAAGTGGATATGCACCGGGTGGTGCCAGTTGCCATTGCCCTTTAGCACCCAAATCTCGGCGGTTCCGCGCTTGGGCGAGGCGACCGGACTGTCTACGTCGAAAATCTTGCCATTGACGGTCCAGGCTTCGTTCAGCTTGTCAAACCGGAACGTTCTGGTTTTCACGACCTCCGCGAGATTGATGGTCGGCAACTCGCGCAGCTTTGCCGGCACCTGGCTCATGTCGGGCTTTGCGGGAAGGTCGCCCACATCAAAACGCATGATCTGTGTTCCCGTGGTGGTCAGCAGGCCATCCGCGCCCCGTGTGTTGATCGTGGCATCCTCAGGCCCGCGGCCATCGATTTGCACCAGGCGGTTGACCAGGTACAGCTTGGTGCCCATGGCGTACTGGGAAAAGTCGATCACGATGTCAGCCCGTTCGGCCACGCCAAGATGGACCTTGCTGGTGGTCAAGGGCGCGGGCAGCAGGTTGCCATCGTTGGATAGGTAGGTGAAGGGCAGGTTCTTGCCGTTGCCGTCGGTCAGGTAGAACTCATAGAAGCGCGAGGGCCCACCGTCAAGCAGGCGAAAGCGATACTTGCGGCGCTCCACCGCAAATTTGGGCTGGATCTTGCCATTGACACAAAATTTGTTGCCCAGGATGCCCTTGGTGGCGAACTGGTCAAAGACCAGGTAGCCGCTTGAATCGAACTGCTTGTCGCTGAACAACAGGGGGATGTCGTACTTGCCCACGCCGCTCGGCAGGCAGAGCGCGCGTTTGGTCAGGTCGGGAGGATTCCGGTTTGGATCGAACCGGTTGGGATCGTTCTCGTCGCCTGAGTCGATTTCATCGAACAGCAGATAGAAGCCTGCCAGGCCCCTGTAAACGTTGGGTGCCGTGAAGTCCAGGCGGTGGTCGTGGTACCACAGCGTTCCCAGGGCTTCGCGCGGGTCGCCGTTGGTAGGGTCGTATTTGTCGTAGCCTGCATAGCAGTTGGGATAGTGGTGGTCCTTGTAGCCGCCGGGTGCGGTCAGGGTCGGCCCGAACTTCGTGGCGCTGTAGTAGTCACCCGTGAAGCCATCGCTTTCGGAGCCGCAGTGCAGGTTGTGCAGGTGCGTGGTGATTTCCGGAGACCCATAGCCCATCGCGTTGGCCGGCAGTTCATTGCTGATCCGCACGATGACTGGTACGCCGTAACGTTCCACAAACGTGGGACCGGGGAGTATGCCGTCATAGCCCCAGATGGTCTGCCATGGCAAGTCGCGGTGGAATTGGTGCTTCGCCTCTTGAACCTTGAGGGTATAGAACTTGTTTGCTGGCCAGTCATTTCGCCGCTGATGCGGCGGTCGGCCGCATTCGCCGCTTCCTGTATCAGGGCTTGGTGTCGACACCGGTATCAGTTCGCTGACGGGCTGTTTTGCCGCATACACGGGTAGCCAGTCCACAAACGGTTCGGTCCGTGGACCCGCCGGCAAATCCCCGGCCTGCGCCGGTGAGGCAAGTTCCTCGATACCGAGCAATCCAGCTGCAGAGGTTGCTGCACTGAGCTGCAGCGACTGTCGCCGGGTCCATCTTTTCGGGCTGGCTTGGTTGAATGTAGACATGACATGCTCCTAGGCAGTTTTGACCGCCTGGGAAGATGTGCCTTACCAGACAGTCGAAGAAATCAGCGAATCGTTGAAATGATGAGATGCCACCCAAGGCTTGAGGAGCCTAGGGCAGCGTCTTTTTATGACTCGTTTTTGTCCTGTCAATGCATTGGTGTTTTTTTCAAACAGGTGGTGTGCCTAGACCTGCAAAATTGCACGCGCCATCTGCTTCGGAGTGCTCAGTGCAGGCATCATGAACCAGCGATCAAGCTTTTCATTGCCAACGCGCACCATGCCGGTGTGGTTGGCCAGATCTGCATCGATCTGCGGGTCGTCGTTGAAAAACCCGAGCTTGCGGCGGATGACGTCCATTTCCTTCGGTTGCCCTGTCAAAAATGTCCAGCCCGGCTTGATGCCGTAGCTGTTGACGTAGTCCTGCAAGGCTTTGGGCGTATCGAACTCGGGCTGCAGCGTCATCGACACCATGAAGATGTCTTTGCCCAGCCGGTCGCCCAGCGCCTGCTGCAC
>JANPFZ010000203.1:0-2478 GCA_031423655.1 Polaromonas sp. | reverse complement strand
GCCAGCAAGATGGGGGCAATCTGGCGCAGACTGGCCTCGGGGGCTGCCTGGCAGGCCTGCGTGGCGAGATCGATGACCGGCTGGTAGGTGATCGCACGCTCAATCTCGTAGCAATTGGTCACCAGCACGGGCAAATCCCGCTGGCGCGCATAGCAGGCGACCTCGCGCATCAGCCGACTCTTGCCGATGCCGGCCTCACCTTCGATCAGCACCACCTGACCACTGCGCGCCGTAAGCCGGGCGATCAGACCGAGAAACTGTCCATACTCGTTGCTGCGCCCGACGAAAGGCGATTTCTGCTCGCCCGCAGAATCGAGCAGAGCGCTGGCTGACCCGAGTCCACCGCTCGCGACAGCGGTGGACATTGCTGCGACGGGCAAGGTATCGAACGGCAGGCGATTGGACATTCGCGGGGCGCGCGCGGCCTGAAGAAATACCGCTCGCTCCGATGCGGGAATGGCCAGCTGCTCTGCCAGCCGCTGGGCCAGCGCTTTCGACGGCCGACGTTCGTCTGCTTCGATCTTCTTGATGGCCGCCTGCGAGCAGCTGACTTTTTGGGCCAGCGCATCCTGGGTCAGGTCCAGCGCTTTGCGCCTGCGTCGCAACCAGTAGCCGAAAGAATTGCACTGCTCAAGCATGTCGGTGTCCGTCCTTGCTGCCCGTGTCAGTGCATCTTATGCCCGCAATATGCCGGCGACGTACCCGCGATTTGCCGATGTCCCCTTTTTTGTACCGCTGTTTGTCTCTTTCAGGGTGACCCGGTACCGATGAAAAAGGTTTGCAATGCCTCTACGTGTTGCGCAAATTGCGAATACGTTTGATCAGCAAGAAAGCAGCGAAGTTGCTCAACACCCCAAGGAGTTTTCCATGACCACCACACTTTTCCAGCGTCTGGGCGCAGCTGAAGGCATAGCGCATCTTGTCGACGATGCCGTTGCCGCGCACCTGGCCAACCCGCTCATCAAGACCCGATACGAGCAGATCAAGGACATGGCGCATATCAAACAGTTGTCGCGCGAGTTTTTCACCGCTGGCTCTGGCGGTCCGGCAACCTACACCGGCAAGGGCATGCTCGCCGCGCACAAAGGCATGAACGTCAGTGAGCAGGAGTTCCTGGCAGTGACAGACGACATCGTCGGGGCGATGAACAAGAACGGCATCGACGAAGACTCGAAAAAAGATGTTCTCGCCATTCTTTACTCGCTCAAGGGCGAGATCATCCGCGTCTGAAAAAGACGCTCAATCACCACCTTAGCCTGGGGAGAAATGAAAATGAAAAATATCCTTGCAACGCTATCCATAGCTGTCGCTGGTGCCTGCCTGGGGGTGCCCGCAAGCTGGGCCGACTCGGCGCATCACATGATGGTCACCCCGGACGAACTTAAATGGGCCGATGTTCCGTCCGCACCGCCGGGCGCAAAAGTCGCGGTAATCGAGGGGCCGTTAAACGAGGCGGGGCCCATCACCTTCCGCCTGAAGTTTCCCGCCGACTACAAACTCCCCGCCCACTGGCATCCGGGCATTGAGCATGTGACGGTGATCTCCGGCACTTTCAACATGGGAGCCGGAGACACGCTTGATGCGTCAAAAACCAAAGCCCTGTCGGCGGGTAGTGTCGCCATCATGCAGCCCAAGACCCACCATTTCGCGTGGACCAAAGAAGAAACCATTGTTCAGGTGCATGGCGTTGGACCGTGGGCCATCACCTATGTCAACCCGGCGGATGACCCCAGGAAGAAATGAACCCAAGCTGAAACCTGAAACCTTACAAACCAGGAGAACATTCATGGAAACCACGCTGCAAGCCACGACCAGCCCAGCCGTCGCCGATTTCGCTGCGGTCAAGCTCAAGCAGCAGGCCGCCTGGGCTGCAGGCGACTACGCCGTCGTCGGAACTACCCTGCAGATCGTCGGCGAGACGCTGTGCGAAGCGCTCGACTTGCGGGCTGGCGCGCGCGTGCTCGATGTCGCCGCCGGCAACGGCAACGCCACGCTGGCGGCAGCCCGCCGCTGGTGCGACGTGGTCTCCACCGACTATGTGGGCGCCTTGCTCGAACGAGGCAAAGCGCGAGCCAGCGCGGAGGGCCTGGCGGTGCAGTTTGAAGAAGCCGACGCCGAGAACCTGCCCTACGCCGACGCCTCGTTTGATGTCGTGCTGTCCACCTTCGGGGTGATGTTCACGCCCAACCAGGACAAGGCGGCCACCGAGATGTGCCGCGTATGCAAGCCGGGCGGCCAGATTGGACTGGCGAACTGGACGCCGTCCGGCTTCATTGGCGAGCTGTTCAAGGTCATCGGCCGCTACCTCCCACCACCCGCAGGCGTCAAGCCGCCCTCGCTGTGGGGCACCGAAGGCCATCTGCGCGAGCTGTTCGGCAAGCACATCGGAACGATGGACGTGCAGCGCAAAAACTTCGTCTTTCGCTACCGCACGCCACAGCACTGGCTTGACACCTTTCGCACCTACTACGGCCCGAT
>JANPFZ010000202.1:0-2339 GCA_031423655.1 Polaromonas sp. | reverse complement strand
TACCAGGAAGTCAAGGGCCCGCAAGTTATCGACAAAACGCTGTGGGAAAAAACCGGCCACTGGGACAAGTACCGCGACAACATGTTTACCACCGAGAGCGAGAAGCGCGAATATGCGCTGAAACCGATGAACTGCCCGGGTCACATCCTGATCTTCAAGCAGGGCATCAAGAGCTACCGCGACCTGCCGCTGCGTTACGGTGAATTCGGTCAGTGCCACCGCAACGAGCCTTCAGGTGGCCTGCACGGCATCATGCGTGTGCGTGGCTTCACCCAGGACGACGGCCATATTTTTTGCACCGAAGCGCAGATTTTGAAAGAGTGCGTTGACTACACCACGCTGCTTCAAAAGGTCTACACTGACTTCGGCTTCAAGAACATCATCTACAAGGTTGCCACGCGGCCCGAGGCGCGTATTGGTACCGACGAAAGCTGGGACAAGGCCGAGCATGCCTTGATGGAAAGCCTGCGAGCGTCCGGCTGCGAGTTCGAAATCTCACCCGGTGATGGCGCTTTCTACGGCCCCAAGATTGAATACACGCTGAAAGACGCGATCGGCCGACAGTGGCAGTGCGGCACCATGCAGGTCGATTTTTCGATGCCCGAGCGGTTGGACGCCGAGTATGTGGGCGAAGACGGTGCGCGTCACCGCCCCGTCATGCTGCATCGCGCGATTGTCGGAAGCCTGGAGCGTTTCATCGGCATTTTGATCGAGGAGCATGCCGGTGCCATGCCGACATGGCTTGCTCCGGAGCAGGTTTCGGTGCTCACGATCACCGATTCTCAGGCCGATTACGCCCGGGAAGTTGCCAAAACGCTGCAAAATCAAGGGCTTAGGGTCAAATTGGATCTGCGCAACGAGAAGATTACGTATAAAATACGAGAGCATTCGCTGCAGAAGCTGCCTTACATTCTGGTCGTTGGCGATAAGGAGAAAGCAGCTGGCGCGGTAGCAGTTCGAGCCCGGGGCAACAAAGACCTTGGAGCCATGCCGCTAGTAGCGTTCGTAAAACAGATTGCATCTGATATTGCGCTGAAAAGTTGAAATCATTCGTTCTATGAGTAATTTTGGCCTTTAGCCCATCAAGCACGTGCTTAAGCAGCTATAGCTTTTATAGCAGACATTAAAGGATAAGAACCATCGCTACTGAATTTCGTGACCGCCGTCACCGCGAAGAACGCAAGCACCGCTTGAACCGTGAAATCATGGCTCCTGAAGTACGTCTGTCAGGGCCAGAGAATGAACCACTCGGCATCGTCAACATCAATGAAGCCTTGCGGCTCGCCGGTGAGTATGACGTTGATCTGGTGGAGATTTCCCCCACGGCGGTTCCGCCGGTTTGCCGTTTGATGGATTACGGCAAGTTCAAATACGCCGAGCAGAAAAAGGCAGCGGACGCGAAATCCAAGCAGAAAGTGATCGAGATCAAGGAAATCAAGTTCCGGCCCGGCACTGACGATGGTGACTACAACATCAAGCTGCGCAACATCAAGCGCTTCTTGGACGAAGGCGACAAGTGCAAGATTACCTTGCGCTTTCGGGGTCGGGAAATTACCCACCAGGAATTGGGATTGGCCCTGCTGGCGCGCATACGCGACGAGTTGGCCGATTTGATTGTGGTGGAGCAGTTCCCCAAACTCGAAGGCCGCCAGATGGTGATGATGATTGCGCCGGGCCGTAAAAAGCCGAGCGCCAAGCCGGTGGCGGAATCCGCCCCGACAGCGTCGGCTTAAAAGCCGGGCTAATTTTTAGGGGCGCTGCAAGGTGTTCCTGTGAAAGTGGGCGATAAGCCTGCCTTCCGAAAGTGAGGGGTTAAACCTCCTCGCGCAATCGCGGCGGGCCTCACGGCTGGCTGTGAACCAGTGGCAAGGTTAAAAACTCGCCATTAACAAGTGGCAAGGTTAAAAACTCGCCACCAACAAGTGGCTCGGGGCCGTCAAGTCTGCGGAATGTTCGCAGCGCCTCACGAGCACAAATGAAAAGGAGCATTCACATGCCCAAAATGAAGACCAAGAGCGGCGCCAAAAAGCGTTTCCGCGTTCGTCCCGGTGGCACCGTCAAGCGCGGTCAAGCCTTCAAACGTCACATCCTGACCAAGAAGACCACCAAAAACAAACGTCACCTGCGTGGAACAACAGCTGTTCATGAGACCAATATGGGTCACATTGCGCAAATGTTGCCTGGCCGTGGCATTTAATTTAACGACGAACAAGGAGTAATCACATGCCTCGCGTCAAACGTGGTGTAACGGCTCGCGCCCGCCACAAAAAAGTTTTAGCCCTTGCAAAAGGTTTCCGCGGTCGCCGCGGTAACGTCTTCCGCATCGCCAAAGAAGCGGT
>JANPFZ010000201.1:0-2408 GCA_031423655.1 Polaromonas sp. | reverse complement strand
GTTCTCGCTCGTGCTGTTGCCCCAGTAACAGGTGGCGACCGCGTTGTGCATGATGCTGGCGTGCGTGTGCATGCAGCCCTTGGGCAGGCCGGTGGTGCCGCTGGTGTAGGGCAGCACGGCCAGGTCTTGTGGCGTGGCCGTGTGGGCGGGAAGGTCGTCGGCACCCACGTCAACACCTGCAAGTGCGTCGGTCCAGCGCATCACTTCGCCGCCTTCAATCGACGGCAACGCATGCTGCGTGCCCAGCCAGTCACGCCAGGCTTCCGGCACCGGGCTGGTATCGACATTGAAGGCGTCGCTGTAGTGCGTGACGATCAGGTGCGACAGGCGAAGCACAGGACCCAGCTGTGCATTCGCCTTGGCCAGCTCACCGGCCAGGTCAGCAGCCGTGATGGCAACTTTGGCATCCGGGTCAACGATGTAGTGCTTCAATTCTTCCGCCCGATTCATCGGGTTGACCGGCACCACCACGGCGTTGGCCCGCAAAATGGCAAAGTGCGCGATGACCCACTGCGGGCAGTTCTGCATGTTCAGCACCACGCGGTCGCCGCTGCGCACGCCGATGCGGTGCAGCGTGGCCGCCAGTTGCTCGGCCTGCTGCAACAGCTGCCGATAAGTCAGCACCCGGTCAAAAAACACCAGCGCCGGTTTGTCAGGGTAGCGCAGCGCGCTAACGGCCAGGTTGTGCCACAGCGACGTGGCCGGCGGCGTGATGCTACGCGGCAGGCGCTTGGGCCAAAAGGCAAAGTGGGCCGGCACGGAGCCACTGGACAACACGGGGTGATGGGGCAAGGCTGACAAATTCGGGCTCCTGAAACGACATGCACAGACGCCAGCCTAACCGCAGTTGACGCGGCCTGCATCGGGGAAACCTTGAAGCAATTTGCCCCAAGCGTCTGCCCCGGGCATCTGCCTCGGGTGTCTGCCTCGAATGGGCGCTTTGGGCACGGCAAGCTTGGGCAAGTTGCCGACTACTTGGCCGCTGACCTGCGCTGTTCGTGTGCTACCGCGAGCAGATTGCCCTTCCAAACGCTACTATTTAAATAGCTGCTAGCGCACGTATTTCCTGGGCTGAACGCCTATTTAACTATAAGGCGAGGCTACGGACTCACACATGTCGCTTCGCAGTCAGTACGCGCCCGGCCGGCAGCGGCAGCGCGTCGGCCTGCTGATGCAGCGCCTCAATGATGTGGCAGTGCGCGTCCTGCCCGTCGCAGCGGTTGCGTAGCGCCAACAGGCTTTTTTCCAGCGCCCTCAACTCGTTCAACCGGGCCCGCACATGGTCGACGTGGCCGTCGAGCGCCAGACGGGCGGTGGCGCAATCGGCCTTCACGTTCAGATCGAGTTCGAGCAGCGTTCGCACTTCATCAAGCGACATGTCCAGCGCGCGGCACAGGCGGATAAAACGCAGCTGATGCACATCGGCGCTGCTGTAAAAGCGATAGCCGTTGTCAGAGCGCCCTTTCGCCGCAATCAGCCCTTCTTTCTCGTAAAAACGGATGTTGGCCACGCTGACACCGCTGAGCGCGGCGGCTTCGCTGATGCGGTGCCGTACGGCCTTGCGTACTTCAGTGTTCATGGCGATGGTGTGCGTCGGGGTAGTGGGCGTGGCTGTGGCTGACGGGTTCATGCCGATGGCGGTGGGAATGCTGGCCCTCGAATGCGGGCGTGTGCGCGTGCGCGTGGTGCCCATCGACCGTGCTGCCCGATTTGCCCGCAGGGCCGTGCGTATGTACATGCTCATGCTCCAGCGGCGTGTGCGTGTGGCTGTGCGCGTGGTGCTCCGTCAGGTGCTGCCAGATGCCCAAAGCCATCAAAACAGCGGCCGCAATCAGTTGCCAGCCAATGGGTTCTGCCAGGAACAACACGGCAAAGATCGCGCCGACAAAAGGTGCGGTCGAAAAATAGGCGCCGACCCGCGCCGTACCCAAGTGCCGCAGGGCGACGACGAACAGTGCCAGGCTGACGCCATACGCAAAAAACCCGACCAGCATTGCCGCAGGAATCTTCGCTGACTCGGGCCAGCTGGCACCCAAGGCCCAAGCCAGCGCCAGATTGGTCGCCCCCGCAGTCAGCCCCTTGACGCAGGCGATCCAGGACGCGTCGCTGAGCGACACCTTGCGCGTGAAGTTGTTGTCGAGCGCCCAGAACAGGCAGGCCAACGACACCGCCGCCGCAGGCCACAAAGGCAGCGCTGTGTTGCCCGTCGCAGCAGCACCGGAAGGCCAGCTCAGCAGCAAGGCACCGGCGACGATGGCAGCCATACCGGCAGCGATACGCCGGTCAAAATTTTCACGGAACACGACCCACGCCAGCACCGCTGTCAACACCGCTTCCAGGTTGAGCAGCAGCGCGGCGTGGCTGGCCTGCATGCCAGACAGGCCGACCATCAACAGCACGGGGGCGAT
>JANPFZ010000200.1:0-1922 GCA_031423655.1 Polaromonas sp. | reverse complement strand
CTGTTTCAGAGGCCGCTCAAGCCCGTTGTACCCGGACGCTGCACCTTGCTGCCCGACGAGGAGCGCGGCCCGCTGGCGCTGCCGAGCACGCAGCGCTTTCGCATTTATCAGGAACTGGCAAATCTGCGGATTCTGGGCGATGGGCTCAGGGAAGAAGCCCTGACGCTGGCGCAGCGCGACACGCTAGCGCAAGCGCTGGAGGGCGGCCACAAGAGCTTCAAGACTGCAATTCCGGCGCTGCTGAAGTTAGGCGGTGCGGTGCGGTTCAACCTGGCCGATGCCAAGCGGACGGAGCTTAAAGGCAACATCACCTGCGCAATCTTGAGCAAGAAGGAAAACTTCGGCACCGCGTGGTGGGGCTTCAACGAGGCGAAGCAGGACGCCATCGTGATGCAACTGCTCAGGGAAGAAAACGAATCGAAGCTGGTGCGCTGGCTTCAAGATGAAACAGGCATCGATGAGGCGCGCGCTGAGACCATCGCCGCCGTTGCTCTGCCCGACGGCTACGGCAGCCTGAGCGCCAAGGCGTTGGCGCGCATCCTGCCCGCGTTGCGCAGCGAGGTCATGACTTATGACAGAGCGGTGATCGTTGCCGGGTTCGATCACCACAGCAATATTTTCGCGTCCGCCACGGGCGAAATTCTTCCCGAACTGCCTTATTACGGCGAAGCCTTGCAACGCCACGTCGGCTTCGGCAGCGGCAATCTCAACGACTCAGCTGAAAAACGCTTCGGCCGCATCGCCAACCCGACGGTGCATATCGGGCTGAACCAGGTGCGGCTGGTGGTCAATGCTTTGATCGCGCGTTACGGCCACCCGAGTCAGGTGATCGTCGAAGTCGCGCGCGACCTCAAACGAAATCAGGAGCAAAAGAAGGAAGACGCGCTGCGGCAAGCCGTGAACCAGCGCCGCAATGACCGCCACCGCGTGCAGATCGTCGCCATCCTCGGCATCAGCGCCGAGCGGGTGCGCGGCGTGGATATGCAGAAGATGGTGCTATGGGAAGAATTGAGCTTCGACCCCGCCACACGTTGCTGCCCGTACTCTGGCGTGCAAATAAGCGCGGCTATGCTGTTCAGTGACGAAGTCGAGATCGAGCATATCCTGCCCTTCAGCAAAACTCTGGACGACAGCCTGAACAACAAGACCGTGTCGATGCGGCGTGCGAACCGCTACAAGGGCAACAACACGCCATGGGAGGCGTTCGGCCAGAAGGCGATTCAAGGTTTTGACTACGCAGCCATCCTGCAACGCGCCGAGTTGATGCCCCGCCAGAAACGATCACGCTTTGCCGAAGACGGCATGGAACGCTGGCTCAAGGATGGCAAGGGTTTTCTGGCGCGTGCGCTGAACGACACCAAGTACCTCAGCAAAGTCGCACGCGAGTACCTGGCGCTGATTTGCCCGCAAGACACGCGCGTGATTCCGGGGCTGATGACGGCGATGCTGCGTGGCAAGTTCGGGCTTAACCATGTGCTCGGCCTGGACGGCGAGAAAAACCGAAACGATCACCGGCACCATGCTGTTGATGCGTGCGTGATAGGGGTGACGGATCAGGGGATGCTGCAGAAGTTTGCGAAGGCGAGCGCAAGCACGCGCGACAAGCAACTCAACCGCCTTGTCGAAGACATGCCGGCACCGTGGGGCGAAACGCTTGACAGCTACCGGGCGCATGTCGAGCGCGCGGTGGCAAACATCTGGGTCAGCCACAAGCCCGATCATGGGCATGAGGGGGCTATGCACAACGACACCGCCTACGGGCTGCTCGGAAACGGTCGCGTCAGCGTTCACAAGCAGATCGAAGGCAAGCGCACCTACGTGGAAGACAACCTTAAGGTCATTGAGTTTGGCCGCCCGAACGCCGCGCACAGGCATGGCGTGTTGCCCGATGGATCGCCCCGGCCTTACAAGGGCTACAAGGG
>JANPFZ010000199.1:0-1635 GCA_031423655.1 Polaromonas sp. | reverse complement strand
GTTTTTGAAAGCTGCTTCGGCGACTGGATGACGCCCAATGCGCTGTGTTTGATCACGGGCATGGCGGGTAGCCAACAAGGCTGGCTGGAAGCGCCCTACTGCCCCTGCCCGGCTGGCTTCTATGACGTGGCTGCACGACTCGCCTGGATAGCTCCAGGCCGCATCGCCATCGTGCCCGGTCTGAGCATCGACACGGGCGGCATGCCCGACGTCATGCGCGGCGAGGAAACGCAGGTTTTTGGCGCGCTGCAATTGCTGGATTGGAACGATGCCCGACTGGTCTTGCCCGGCACGCACAGCAAGTGGGTGACGGTGACTGACCGGACGATCACCGATTTTTCAAGCTGGATGACCGGCGAGTTTTATGCGCTGCTGCGCCAGCATTCGATCCTCGCGCGAACGCTTCCCGCCGCCGACCCACCTCATGATGACGACGCTTTTGAGCAAGGCGTGACGGTTGCCCTGCGCGGCGACGGCCTGTTGCACACAGCCTTCAGCACCCGTACCTTGTCTCTTTTCCAGCGCATGCCGGCAGATGCGCTGCCAAGCTATTTATCGGGCCTGGTGATTGGCGAAGAGTTGCGCGGCCAGCGTTTGCAGCGCGGTGACACCGTCATCGTCATAGGCGCAGAAGCACTTGCGGCGCGATACGAACAGGCGCTCAGGCTGCTCGGCGTATCGTGCCGGCAAGTGGGCAGCCAGGCAACCTGGCAGGGCCTGCGTGCCATCGCCGACACCCTCAACCCGAATAACGCCTGACGCGGCAAAACGCGGAAAATAACTTCATGAACGCCCACCAAAAATTCGCCCACGCACTGCAGACCGTTCCGCTGGTCGCCATTCTGCGCGGCATCAAGCCGGCTGAGGCGCTGGCAGTCGGCCAGGCGCTGCTTTCGACCGGCTGGACACTGATTGAAGTACCCCTCAATTCGCCGCAGCCGCTCGAAAGCATCGCGGCCATGGCCAGCGCGTTTCCTCAAGTATTGATCGGTGCGGGAACGGTTCTAAGCGTGGACGATGTTCGCAATGTGCATGCTGCCGGCGGCCAGCTGATTGTCTCGCCCAACTTCAACCCAGCCGTGGTGCGCGAGGCCGTGCGGCTCGGGCTGGTGTGCCTGCCCGGCGTGATGACCGCGAGCGAAGCCTTCGCCGCGCTGGAGTCGGGCGCCACTGGCTTGAAGATTTTTCCGGCGGAAATGATCACGCCCGCTGTCGTCAAAGCCCTGCGCGCCGTGCTGCCGTCGGGCACGGTCGTCATGCCCGTAGGCGGTATCACAACCGACAACATGCGCGCGTATCTGGCGGCAGGCGCTGACGGATTTGGCATCGGCTCCGCACTGTACAAACCCGGCATGCCCGCCGCCGTGGTTGCTGAACACGCTATGGATCTCATAGCTTCTTGCGCAGGTAATACAAGGGCTTGAGCACTAAGCGATCACTGAAATGACAAATACAACATCATCGAATGCCGCCGAAATATCCTTCGGACTGGCGGGCCGCGTCTGCATCGTCACCGGTGGCGCGCAGGGCATCGGCGAAGCCTGCATTCGCCGCTTCGTGCGCGAGAATGCGAAAGTCGTCATCGCCGATATCGACGACGTGCGGGGGTCAGCGCTGGCGTTAGAACTCGGTGGC
>JANPFZ010000198.1:0-11611 GCA_031423655.1 Polaromonas sp. | reverse complement strand
AACGGCAAGCGCTTCGACAGCCTGGTCGAACTGATATTGGAGGCCAACCGCATCGGCGGCCGCCACGGCCTGGGCATGAGCGACCAGATCGAAAACCGCATCATCGAAGCCAAAAGCCGAGGCATCTACGAAGCCCCCGGCCTGGCGCTGCTGTTCATCGCCTACGAGCGGCTCGTCACCGGCATTCACAACGAAGACACCATCGAGCAGTACCGCATGAACGGCAAACGCCTCGGCCGCCTGCTGTACCAGGGCCGCTGGTTCGACTCGCAAGCCATGATGCTGCGCGAGGCCGCCCAACGCTGGATCGCCAGCGCGATTACCGGCGAAGTCACAGTCGAATTGCGGCGCGGCAACGATTATTCGATTTTGGACACGGTATCAAGCAACCTGACCTACCACCCCGAACGCCTGACGATGGAAAAAGGCGAGTCCAGCTTTTCGCCAGCAGACCGGATTGGCCAGTTGACGATGCGGAATCTGGACATTGTGGATACGCGCGACAAGCTGGGGATTTATGCGAAGGTGGGGTTGTTGTCTGCTGACAGCGGAAATGCGATACCCAAGCTGGGATCAGCGAAGTAGCCGGTTGCGACTAAAGTTATGTATTGACAAAGTTAATACAAAAAAAGCATAATTCAGGCATGGATGACCACTACGCCGTCAATGGCGATTTGTTCGTCTGGAACCAGGACAAGGCGCAGATCAACTGGCGCAAACACGGCGTGCGCTTTGAAGAAGCCGCCACCGTGTTCAGTGATCCGATGTTCGTCTTGACAGATGCTTCGCGGAGCGATGAGGCGCGTGACGCGGCGGTTGGCTTTGACATACAAGGTCCTCTGCTGTTTGTGGTGCATATCGAAATCGAAGCAACTTGTATCCGCATCATCTCTGCGCGGCGCGCAGAGCTTATTGAAGAGGTGCTCTATGCTCAGTGAACGCTTGAAGTCCCGTCTCAACAAAGACCGCCCCATGACCTCCATCACATTGCGCATCCCTGTAGATGTCGTGGAGTCGATGAAAACCATCGCCCCGCAGCGTGGATTTACAGGCTACCAAACCTTGCTGAAAGCCTATTTGAGCGAAGGGCTGCGTCGTGACGAAGCACTGTTTGCCGCCACCTCGCAAGCCCGCCTGATCGATGCCCTTAAACGCCATGGTGTGGCTCCAGAGTTGATAGAAGCTGCCGAGCGTGAGTCGCTCGCGCTCGCGGCTTGACGCGCGCCTTGCAACCCACGCTGCGGCAAAGTCATTGAACCAGTTTTCTGACGCCGCGCCATTTCAACCAATGAAAGTTGACCTTCGCACCGGCTTGTCCGAACGCGTCACCGACTTGCTGCGCGCCGAACTGCATCGCTTTCCCGAAGTCCGCGCCGCCTATCTGTATGGCTCACGCGCGCGGGGCGACTACAAGCCGCAATCAGACATAGACATTGCCATTGATGCACCTGGCATGACGCCGCAGAACTTTGCCCAACTCTGGAGCGCCATTGATGCATTGCCGATTGCCTTTCCGATTGATTGTGTATGGCTTCAGGCGTTGTCCGAATCGCCCTTGAAGGCGCAGATTGAGCGGGATGGGCGGGGTTTTTGAATGCGTGATTCCAGTCGGTGGGAACTAATTCGAATCTGACTCTTATTACATTTAGTTTTACTTTTTACGGATACTGCCAATCTTCTCCAGCGGAGGTTTCTGACGTCGAAACCACATGATGTCGTCTCGACAAATCAGGAAATTACAGATCCACCCGAGCGTCGGTATCAATAGCCAGCCTCCAAAAAAAGTACCCCGTTTGGGATATTGCTGCTCCTGCCACCCGGAAACAAACTGACCGTCCGGGCAACATTAGTAACCGCTAGCCAATGCGGATTCGGTGCCTTAACTTAAGGCAGGAGAGTTTCATGGCCTTTATCAAAGGCACGGGTCGCGACGACCTTCTTAACGGCAGCCCGTTTGCCGACACGATCAACGGCCTTGGCGGCAACGACATCATCAACGGCCTCGATGGCGGCGACACAATCGACGGCGGCGCGGGCGACGACACCATCAACGGCGGCGCGGGCAACGACACCCTGTTCGGGGGCTTGGGTCGCGACCGGATCTTCGGCGGCTTCGGCAATGACTTCATCTACGGCGGCGACGGCGCTGACATCCTGAATGGCGACGACGGCGACGACGTTATCTACGGCGGCGACAGCACAGCAACCGGCCTCGACGACACCATCAATGGCGGCAATGGCAACGACACCCCGTTCGGGGGTTCAGGCCGCGACCGGATCTTTGGCGGCACGCGGGAAATGAGGGTCAGATTCCAATTTAATCTGACTGACACAAAACCAAACGCTTCAAAGCCGAAAGCATGCATCCGACACCCTCTCCGCCAAGCACGCGGAGGCAGGGGAATCAGTTCTTGCCCCATCGCCACGGCACTCGACTGGATTCCCGCCTTCGCGGGAATGACTGCCTGAGACCCCTACCCAATTTGGCCAAATCACGCTCTAGCCGATATTCCACCTGCGCAGGCAGCTATATATTTAATAGCGAGGGTATGGATTGATGCGCTGCCTGCTCAATACCGACGCGTGAGTCACCAGACCAAGGCACATCCAGCCGTTGCTGGGCAAGGGACAGACCACTGCACAAGGTGACATTAGGCACACAACCAGATAGAATTTCGGGATGAAGCCTTTTCGCTGGAATCACGAAAAAAACGAGGCCTTGAAGATTCAGCGGGGCATCTCATTTGAGGAGATCGTGCTGGCCATTGAGGCCGATGGCTTGCTTGACGAATTGCGGCATACCAACCCGGACAAATACCCGAACCAGTCGATTCTGGTCATTGCGCTTGATGGTTATGTCTATCTGGTTCCCTACGTCGAAGAGCCAGACTATTACTTTTTGAAAACCGTAATTCCGAGCAGAAAAGCAACCCGGGACTACCTACTGCGGAGCAATCCAGATGAAAAAACCTGATCTGTTGGAACAAGACATCTTGAATGCCTATGAAAAAGGTGAACTCAAGTCAACGTCTCCCTCCAGGGCCAAGCTGGCCAAATTCAAGGCTGCCGCGAGCGCCACGTTTCTGAAGGAAAAACGGGTCAACATTCGTATTTCAACGCCGGATTTGATGGACATTCAGGCCCGCGCGCTTGAAGAGGGAATGCCCTACCAAACGCTGATTGCCAGCGTTTTGCATAAGTATGTGTCGGGGCGTTTTGTGGAACCTTCGTCGAGTTTGAAGTCGCGTTCAGGTGGCGCGCGTGAGAAACGGCGTGAGGCGTGAGGCGTGAGGCGTGAGGTGTGAGGCGTGAGGTGTGAGGTGTGAGTGTGAGGCGTGAGGTGTGAGGTGTGAGTGTGAGGTGTGAGGTGTGAGTGTGAGGCGTGGCGGTGTGACGTCTTTAAGGAATTGGCGGGAAATGGGTTCAGATTCCAGCGCAATGAAACTGCCACGGAACTGAAAACTCCCAAACGGTCAGCATCTAGGGATCATGTGTAATATACTTTGATATATACCACTGATAAACAAGGCCCGCCATGACACAAACCGCCAAAATCTTTACCAACGGCCGCAGCCAGGCAGTTCGGCTGCCTGCCGCGTATCGCTTCGACACCAGAGAAGTTTTCATTCGGCAAGACGCCGAAACGGGCGACGTCATCCTGTCGCGCCGGCCTGCGACCTGGGATGGCTTCTTCGCTGCGCTGGAAGGCGTTGATGTACCCGCTGACTTTTTGACTGCCAAAGAGCGCAGTCAAACAATGCAGAACCGTGACCCGTTCGAGGGCATGGACTGATGCGTTACATGCTCGATACAAATGTTGTCAGTCAGTTGATCAGAAAGAACCCGGCCGTCGTCTCGCGCGTCACCACTGCGCCAATGGCGGCGCTGTGCATTTCGGCCGTTACCGAGGGTGAGTTGCTGTTCGGTTTGGGGAAGCGGCCTGCTGCGACGCAACTGCACGCGGCTGTCACTGAGTTTCTCAAGCGTGTCGAGGTATTGCCCTGGGATTCAAGCGCTGCGGAACACTACGGAACGTTACGAGCATCGATGGAAGCGCAAGGCAAACCCCTTGCGTCACTCGACATGCTGATCGGGGCTCATGCTGCAAGCCTGCGAGCCGTTCTGGTGACGAATGACCAGGCGTTTCAGCGGATCAGCGACTTGCGGGTGGAAGACTGGACAGAGAACTGAGCAAGGAGAAGCACAGGACTTGGGCCCAATTTCAACTCTTTCCCGGCCGGCTCAAGCTAACCCAAAGCCTCCCAAACCCCCGACAGATCATGAATCGGCAAGACTCGCACCTTGGCTGACAAGTCAAACGCCTCACGCACAGGCGCAATCACAAAGCCTTTGTCGGCCTCAAGGTCCACCATTGCCTCATGAAACCCGCGTGCAGGTTTGGGGGTGCTGGAGAACTTGCACTCGATAGCCACCCGAACCCGGCTGCTGTGCAAGACGAGATCTACTTCCGCACCGCGCGCGGTTCGGTAAAAGTTGGCCTGAACGGTGGGCGGCTTGGCGCCTATCAGCTGCTCGATCACCACGCCTTCCCACAGCGCGCCCGCCACCGGGTGGCCTGCGAGCTGCCGCAGTGTGCGTACATCGAGCAAAGCCAGCAGCAAACCGCTGTCGCGCACGTACACCTTGGGCGATTTGACCAGGCGCTTCATCACGTTGGCTTCCATGGGCTGCAAGCTGCGCAGCATGAAAGCACCTTCCAGCGCATCGAGGTAACGCCCGATGGCAGGGGCAGATACACCCATGCTTTGCGCCAGACGAGAGGCGTTCCACAACTGGCCGTGCCAGTGCGCAAGCATCGTCCAAAAGCGCTGCAAGGTCGCAGCCGGAAAGCGAAAGCCGAACTGCGGCATGTCGCGCTCAAGAAAGCTGCGAACAAAGGCGTCGCGCCACTCGAACGATGCGTCGTCGTCAGGCGCCAGCCAGCTTTGTGGAAAGCCGCCGCGCAGCAAATAGCGCGGCAAGGTGTCAAAGGAAATGCCCAATTCCGCCACGCTGAAAGGAGCCAACTCGACGATACCCATGCGGCCAGCGAGCGACTCGGAGGCTTGCTGCAACAGGTCTTGTGATGCCGAACCCAGCAACAAAAAGCGCCCTGGCGTGCGCTGCTCGTCAATCAGTGGCCGCAACGTTTCAAACAGACCTGGCGTGCGCTGCACTTCATCGAGCACAACCAGGCGATGGGCCAGAGCGCCCAATGCAAGCTCGGGGTCGCTGAGCTTGAGCCGGTCTGACGCGCGCTCCAGATCGAAGTACACGCCATCCAGATCAGCTGCAATGCTGCGTGCCAGCGTGGTTTTGCCGACCTGGCGCGGCCCCAGCAAGGCCAGCGCCGGAAACTGGCGCATCAGTTTTTGAATTCTTTCGAGACTGGAGCGGCGAAGCATACGTTGCATATTAAACGTCTACCGTTTAATATGCAACGTTAATTTTCACTTATCTGGTGCGATTGCCTTGACCCGGCAAGCCTCAAACCACCACCGGCTCAGGCTCCAGCAGGATGCCAAAGCGTTCATACACGCTGGTCTGAATCGCCTTGGCCAGCGTCATCACCTCGCCGCCCGTCACTGGCTGCTTTGAACCACCCCGGTTCACCAGCACCAGTGCCTGTCGCTCGTAGACGCCCGCGTTGCCTATCGATTTGCCGCGCCAGCCGCAAGCGTCTATTAACCAGCCGGCCGCCAGTTTCACCGAGCCATCAGCCAGCTTGTAATGCACGATTTTCGGTTCGCGCTGGATGATGTCTGAACACTGCTCGCTGGACACCGTCGGATTCTTGAAGAAACTGCCAGCGTTGCCGATAACGTTCCAGTCCGGCAATTTGGCGCGACGAATCTCGCAAATCCAGTCGTAGATTTGCCGCGCACTGGGCTCAGTCACGCCGGTTTGCTGCATTTTTTTGTCGATGTCGGCGTAGCCCAGCACGGCCTTCCAGGCCTTGGGCAAGGCAAAGCGTACGCGCGTGATCAGCGCCTTGCCCGCCAGCCCGAAGCCCGGCTTACCGGCTGAATCAGGCTTGCTTGTGTGCTTGAACACCGAATCGCGATAGCCGAAGGCGCATTGCGCAGCGTTCAGCGTGAACGGCTGTCCGGTCGTCAAGTCGATGGCGTCGAGTGACTCAAAACGGTCTTGCAGCTCGACCCCGTAAGCGCCGATGTTCTGCACCGGTGATGCGCCGACCAGACCGGGAATCAGCGCCAGGTTTTCCAGGCCGGGGTAGCCGTTTTCCAGCGTCCAGGTGACCAGATCGTGCCAGTTTTCACCGGCGCTGGCCTCGACAATCCAGGCCTTTGCAGTCTCGCTGTGCAGGCGCTTGCCCAACAGTTCAACCTTGAGCACCAGCGGTTTGACGTCGCCGGTGAGCACGATGTTGCTGCCGCCGCCGAGGACGAATTTGGGCAAGAGATTAAGCGCGCAATCGTGCAAAACTGCTGCAATATCAGCCTCGCTGGTCACGCGCACCAGTGTGAGAGCTCTGGCCACGATACCGAAGGTGTTGGAATGCTGGAGCGGAACGTTTTTCTCGACTAACATCCATCGGATTGTCTCATTGCTTCTCAAATCGCCTTCTCCTACCCAGCTGCAAAGCTACCACCATGCCCTCTTTTGATACCGTGCTTGAAGCCGACCTGGTCAAGGTCAAAAATGCGGTGGAAAACACCGGCAAGGAGATCGCCACGCGCTTTGACTTCAAGGGCACGCCTGCCGCGATTGAGCTGAAAGAAAAAGACATCACGCTGATTGGCAACAGTGATTTCCAGATCGACCAGATGAACGACATCTTGCGCAACAAGCTCACCAAGTCGGGCGTTGACATCCGGTTTCTGGACGTCGGCAAGGTTGAAAAAATCGGCGGCGACAAGGTCAAGCAGGTGACCAAAGTGCGCAACGGCATCGAGACCGAGCAGGCGAAAAAAATCCAGCAATTGATCAAGGGCAGCAAGATCAAGGTGCAGGCTGCGATTCAGGGTGACGCGGTGCGGGTGACGGGCGGCAAGCGCGATGACTTGCAGGCAGCGATGGCACTGATCAAGGCCGAGATCAGTGATTTTCCGCTGAGTTTTAATAACTTTCGTGATTGATATGACCCCCATGCTCGCCTCTGCGTGTGTTTCGCTGCCCCCCGAGGCGGCTGGCCTTGCTTGGGGCGGCCCGGCCGCAATAACGCCCCCACGGTCGTTCGCTTCGCGTAACTCTCTGCCCCCCGAGGGGGCTGGCCTTGCTTGGGGCGGCCCGGCGCGGTGGCCGCGGCGCGCACCGCGTACCCCACTGGTCGATTTCGTTATCGCCGCATCTGTCGCCGTGGCGGCTCTGTCTCATGGCTGGGCACAAGCCCAGTCCGTCGCCCTGGCCGGCATGCTGGGCAGCAAGGCGCTGCTGATCGTTGACGGCACGACGCCGAAAAGCGTGGCTGCAGGCGAAACGCATCAGGGCGTGAAAGTCATCTCTGCGGCGGGTGACCAGGCGGTGATCGAACAAGACGGCAAGCGCCGCACGTTGCGCGTGGGCGACGCGCCCGTGAGTCTGGGCGGTGCCGGTGCGTCGGCCGGGCGCGGCACACGCATCACGCTGACCGAAAGCAGTGGTGGCCACTTCATGACTGCCGGGCAGATCAATGGTCGCGCGGTGCAGTTCATGGTGGATACCGGCGCCACCAGCGTCGCGATGAGCACGCAAGACGCCGAGCGCGCTGGCATCGCTTACAAAACCGGCCAGCCGGTGCGCCTGTCCACGGCCAATGGCACCACCGAGGGGTTTCGCATCAAGCTCAATTCGGTTCGCGTTGGTGATGTCGAAGTGTTTGATGTCGATGCTGTTGTCATTTCGCAGCCCATGCCGTATTTGCTGCTGGGCAACAGCTTTCTGTCGCGCTTTCAGATGCGGCGCGAAAACACGCTGATGACGCTGGACAGGCGATATTGAAATTAAGTTTGCTATTTATTTAATAGCTGCCTGCGCACGTTATCTATGGGCTACGGGCTTTTTCACTATAAAAACAGCCTGAAATAGTAAATTTTCAGAGTTGCGCTACTTCCCCACCGCCTTCGCGCCCAGCCTGGCTTCGGTGCCCTTGAGCAGCTTGTTGATATTCTCGCGGTGGCGGTAAACCAACAGCGCGCTGATGACAACCAGCATCACCACAATGCGCTTGTCGACATACCAGGCCGCGCGGTCGCCGAACAAGTAGTACAGCGGCGAAAAAACCGCCGCTGCCAGCGAGGCCAGCGACGAGTAGCGTGAAAAGTAGGCCACGATCAGCCAGGTCGCCAGCGTGGCCAGTCCCAGCACCCAGCTGATGCCGATCAACACGCCGGCTGCGGTCGCCACGCCCTTGCCACCTTTGAAGCTGAAAAACACCGGGTATAAATGGCCGAGGAAAGCGCCCAGTCCTACAGCCGCCACCGTGCCGCCGCCCAGGCCGAAGTCAGCGCCCAACCACTTCACCAGCATCACTGGCAGCCAGCCTTTCAGCGCGTCGAGCAGCAGCGTGGTCACCGCAGCGGCCTTGTTGCCCGAACGCAGCACGTTGGTGGCGCCGGGGTTTTTGCTGCCATAGCTGCGCGGGTCATTGAGGCCCATCAGGCGGCTGACGATGACGGCAAACGACAGCGAGCCGATCAGGTAGGCAGCAAGCACAGCGGCGATAGCGTAGGTGAAGGCGTAGCTCAAGATTTGTCTCCTGTTATTTTTCTATTCGTTCACTGACTCATTCAATCAAGGCGCACTGCACCGATTTTGCGCCCAGCAGGGTGACGCACACCTGCGGGTCAATGCCGACCAGATAGCCGCGCCGCCCGCCATTGATCGCGATTTCAGGCAGCGCCAAAATGCTTTCTTCGATGTACACCGGCATCGCCTTGCGCGTGCCAAAGGGCGACGTGCCACCGACAAAATAACCGCTGTGGCGATTCGCAACGTCTGGCTTGCACGGCTCAACCGATTTCGCACCGATCTGCCGCGCCAGATTCTTCGTCGAGACCTTGCGGTTGCCGTGCATCAATACCAGCAGCGGCGCGCCGCTGTCATCCTGCATGACCAGCGTTTTGACGACGGTGAACGGGTCCAGCCCGAGCACCTGGGCGCTGTGCTGCGCGCCGCCGTGTTCCAGGTATTCGTACGGGTGTTCGGTAAAGGCGATTTTGTGAGACTTGAGCAGCCGCGTGGCTGGGGTTTCCGAAACGTGATCCTTCTTGCTCATCGTGGCGGTCTCTGAAACAGGCCAACGCGGATCCGGCCTTGGCCTGTCCTGAGCCTGTCGAAGGGACGGGCCGCTGGTGGCGCCCCTTGGGGGGAGGCGCAGCAGGCGCTTCGGGGGGAAGCCATTTAAAGCGCAGGATCCCGCGCGTCCCAGCGAATCTTGTCGATGGCTTCCAGCACGTCAGGCGCCAGCACGGTGCCGAACGCATCAATGTCTTCATCGAGCTGTGCAACTGACGTGACGCCGATGATGGTGCTGGCGACCTGCCATTTGGTGTAGCAAAACGCCAGCGCCATTTGCGTTGGCGTGAGGCCGTTGTCACGCGCCAGCGTGTTGTAGCGACGCGCGGCAGCCAGCGCCTCGGGCCGGCCCCAGCGCTGTTTGCGTACCGATTCAAATTTGCCGATGCGAGCGTCCTTCGGTGCGTGCGCCCCTTCGATGCCAGAAGCGTCGTATTTTCCCGTCAGCAGACCGAAGCCCAGCGGCGAATACGCCAGCAACGACACGCCGAGCCGGTGCATGGTTTCGTCCAGTCCGTTTTCAACCGTGCGGTTGACCAGGCAGAACGGGTTTTGCACGGTGGCAATACGCGGCAGTCCGTGCTGCTCGGCCAGACGCACAAACTCGTGGACGCCATAAGGCGATTCATTCGACAGGCCAATCGCACGCACCTTTCCGGCTTTGACCAGACCGTCCAGTGCTTCGAGTTGCTGGTGAATCGAGGTGGCAGACTGCTCGGACTCGGGCGTGTAATAAAGCATGCCGAAAGCGGGAACATGCCGCTCGGGCCAATGAATCTGGTACAGGTCAATCACGTCGGTCTGCAGACGCCTCAGGCTGGCGTTACACGAGGCGACGATGTCCTCAGCTGTCATGCCGCTGCCCGCGCGCACCCAGGGCATGTTGCGCGCGGGGCCGGCCACTTTGGTAGCCAGCACGATTTGCTGGCGCGCTGACGGATGTTTGGCAAACCAGTTGCCGATGATGGTCTCGGTGGCGCCGCAGGTCTCGGCCCGCGCCGGCACCGAATACATCTCGGCCGTGTCGATGAAGTTGACGCCGCGTTCCAGCGAACGGTCAAGAATCATGTGGGCCAGCGCTTCATTGACCTGTTCGCCGAAAGTCATGGTGCCAAGACAAATCGGGGTCACCTGCAGGTCACTGGCGCCAAGGAGAATTTTTTTCATGGGCTGATCAATAAGAGGCTTTTGACAAATGTCACGAATGGCTGATCACGGCGCTGTAGTGTCATGGATCGTCATGTGTCAGTCGGGAATTCAAGTTTAATGGCTGAGAGCAGACCTCAGGACTTGCATCTTTTGACGGCATCACCTTACAGGCAGATACGTTTTCAAGCGGTATCTTGTATCCAGCTTACTGACCGTAGAACGTTATAAAAAAGTCGCTTGAAAAACTTGTCAGCGACAGGACGCGGCAGAACGCCATCTTTCAGTTTTCATTATTTCAATTCAATTCGATTCAATCGCCAGGAGCATTTTCATGAAACCCATCCTTAAATCCTTGACCTGCATTGCACTCGCCATCGGCGTGCTGTCGGGCTGTGCCAACATGACCGAAACGCAGTCTGGAACGGCCAAAGGCGCAGGCATAGGGGCGGTGGCCGGTGCGGTCATCGGCGCTGCGACGGGTGGCTCAAGGGGCGCGGTAGCCGGTGCAGCGATCGGCGGCGCAGCCGGTGCGGGCGGTGGCTATATCTGGTCAAAGAAAATGCAGGACCAGAAAGCCGCGATGGAACGCGCGACTGTTGGCACTGGCGTGGCTGTGAGCCAGACGCAGGACAACCGCCTGAAACTCGACATCCCCAGTGATGTGTCGTTTGACGTGGGCCGCGCCGCCATCAAGCCGAACTTTGCACCCATCCTGAACCAGTTTGCCACCAGCTTGAACCAGAACCCGGTCAGCACCGTGACCATCATCGGCCACACCGACAACACCGGCTCTGACTCGGTCAACAACCCGCTGTCAATTGACCGCGCCGAAGCAGCACGCGACTACCTGGTGAGCCGGGGCGTGGCACGCACCCGCATCGCCACCGATGGCCGGGGCTCACGCGAGCCTGTTGCTGACAACAACTCGCAGCAGGGCCGCGACAAAAATCGCCGAGTCGAGATTTATGTGGCTGAGCAGGTGGCTGCGCGGTAGACGGCACACCCCTGTCGGACGCTCACTGCGTGTAGCGCCTTCTTCCCTTGCAGGGGACACGAAAATGAGCCCCCACGCTTTTCGCTTCGCGTAATGCGCTGCCCCCCGAGGGGGCGCTGCGCCTGCGGCCCGGCAAAGCCGGTTCCGCGGCCCCTGCTGGTTAAAGAAAAAAGCACCCTCACCGGTGCTTTTTTTCTGGGAGCGCGCGGTTTCACGTTTTGGCTGATTCGG